>JAEDOO010000185.1 GCA_016301965.1 Lachnospiraceae bacterium
CAAACACAAGTTTCACAACTTCACCCGCGCTGTCTTTAAGATTTACACCGATGATTTTCGGAATGGTAAACCAGGAAGCAGCACCAACCGACGACCAGTTCAGAACCCAGGAGCAGATCTGCTCCACACCATCTGCATCCACATAGGTATTCGGCAGGATCAATCCCATCACAGCACATACAACATATCCAACGATGATACCCAGCAAAATAGAAGCGGCGCTTGTCGGCCCTTTTGTAAAATGTTTCAGAAGAATGATCGTCAGAAGTACTACCGTACCGACGAACAGGTTTGCCGGTGATCCGAAATCTCCCTTTCCGCTGCCTCCGCCAAAAGAATTGATACCCACAGAGATCAGCGAAAGACCGATCGCCATCACTACCGTACCGGTTACCACCGACGGAAAGAACCGGCGCAGAGGCTTCAGAAAGAAGCCAAGAACCATCTCAAACAGGCCCCCCAGCAAAGACGCACCCATAATCGCACCGTATGCCACAATGCCGCCGCCCATGGACGCTGCCACACTGCTGCACACGCCGATAAAACCAGAACTGGTTCCCATAACGATGGGAAGCTTAGCGCCAATCGGTCCTATCGTAAACAACTGTACCAATGTGATCAGTCCGGCCACCAGCATGGCGTTCTGCAGAATGGATACACGCACCATATCCGTCGCTTCAATTCCGCATGTTCACGCGCTACACAGAAATTCATCTTGAGAGAAGACAAATTCTCTTTACGTTACTGTTCACTTGCTAGCTTGAATAAAAAAGACCGATGGTATAGACTAATGATAGTCAATCCATCGGTTTTCTATATCCAAATATATCGGATACTCTGTCAAACAGATTCTTTTCTTCATCTTCACGCATCAAAACAAGCATGCTCATGCACCGACAGAGATCATCGATGCTCGACTCACTCCGAAACGACACGGCCTGCGCCTGTTTTCTTTTATAGTTTCTTAGAAGCCGTTCGGCTTCATTGTTGGTGGCAGGAACCCTGGGATCATGAAGAAACAGAAGATGGTTTTCCATAAATGTGTCCATCCGACGATACAAATTGTATCCATCCCTGTAATACTTTCCCGGTGGAATGTATTCGTATTCTTCTTTTGCCTTAAGAAGAATCTCGCAGTAGCGTTTTTCAAAACCGGAAACAGCTTCCTGGTCCGGCAGACCGGATCCTTCTATGCTGTTGCGGTAATGGATCATTTCCTGTATGAGCGCATACATCTGGCTGTTCCAGGTTCGGTCTGGTTCGTTTGCCATGCTGTCTTTCAGATAGCGCAGGACATGGGCAAGGCATTCCTGGTGATTCGTGCCATAATGATAAAAGGTCGCCTCGTGGTCATGCACGAGGATACCCTGGTAGTTTTCAGCTACAGTTCCCTTTACGCCTTCGTGGCCTTTTTTCTCACTGGCAGAATACAGTACTTTTCCGTCCGGGGTTGCACATACAAAAACATACGCACTTTCCCCGTTTACTCTTGCATTTGTGCAGTCCACATGCATGACCGGCGAAAGAAGCATGTCTGCAAACAGTTTTTTTCTCTCCGGTTCCGTTTTTTCAGCAAACGACCGGCAGAGCTTATTTATCATGCCTTTGGAAATGTTCAGCTTCCCCCCTGTCAGGTCAGACAGAAACCTGCGGCTTTTATCAATGGATATACAGCAGTCATTATTTAAAAGGAAGAGAAATGCACGGATACTTCCTCCGTAGTTGACATCATCGACAACACCTTCCGGAAATTCCGCATGGATATGCTCACCTGTTTTGGAATTGTAGTATACATCTGCCTGGTATTCAACGACATCCATGAGCATGCGGATATTGATCAGCTGTTTTGTAATGGCCTTTGAAGTTTTCTTAAAATCCGGGTCATTCAGGACTTCCGGAGGCGGGGGAAGCTTTACCGGCGGCCTTGTGGGTTCCTGCTTTTTTCTTACATACCCCTTGTGTCCCGGCTGCCCGCCGGGCTTCTTCCCTGACTTTTCACGGCTGTTTCTGATCTTTTTATGGTTCACAGATTTGGATGATGGAATGGATGAATTCTCATAATCGCGGTTGATCTGTGCAGTCAGTTTGCGGTTCTTCTCTTTTTCATCCTCAAGTTCCGTTTTTATTTTGTAAAGCTCGTGCCTCTGTTCTGTGACCTTTGTAAGTGCGTCGTCCCTCTGCCGTTCAGCTTTTAGCGCACGTTTTTCCATCCGTTCGAGTTCTTTTCTGGCTTCTGCCAGCTTGCGGTCGCACTCTTTCTGTACCTGTTCAAATATTTCAAACCATTGGTTGCGGATGGTGACCATATGGCTGCGGGAATCGGCAAGTTCCTTTTTCAATACAGCAATCTGACGTTCCAGCGCACGCACTTCCTTCATGCGCGTCTGTTCCATCTGGACATACTTATCCCCGGATTTAAAAGCTTTCAGTTCTGCATTGGCAGCCCTGAGCCGGTATTCAAGTGCTGATGTATATTCGAAGGAACGGTTCATGGATTCACCTTTCTTTCAGACACTGGACAGATCGCTTATGATTTTTTCCAGTTCTGCATTATGTTCTTCCAGGGATTTGATCATGGCTGACTGTGCCTCTATGAGCCTTCCCTGTATTTTGTTTTCTCTTTCGAGACCTGCAATAAGCTCCATACATGCATCGAGCTTTGTTTTATCGTCTGGATTCATGTCTTGCCCTCTCTTTCATATCTCAAGTATAACAAAATCCAGGAAAAAAAGCGAATTTTCCAGAAACAGGAAGTGGGCATAATGACGGTGGATAAGTCTTCTGAAAATGGCTGTCGTCAGCCAGATGGGCGGGAAAATACAGAAAAAAGGATGTTAGCACATGGGGGAATGTGGATAAACTTATCAATAAGAAACAGAACTGAAAACCATCAACAAAGCTTTCAGTTCTGTCAGGTATTATCCACAGAAAAAATTTATTTAATTTCGTCACTTTTCACAATGGTTGAACATAGGGTGTGAACAGTAAC
>JAEDOO010000186.1 GCA_016301965.1 Lachnospiraceae bacterium
TTTGCTGAATTTACTCTGTCTTTTTGGTAGACCTTTTTGAAAATATCAAATTGCCATCCCCCCTGTTTTATACTATAATATACGAAGAGTATTGTCGGGATTTTATCCCGGTTTGTTGCGGAAATATATTTACTATGGAGGTACATATGAAAACCTTTTACGATGGTGAAATCGCCAAAAGCCCGCGAATCCAGCGGCTGATCGATCATCTGTACGAGAATATGCCTGTCATTGAGGCTAACCGTGCTGTGATCCTCACCGAGAGCTATAAAGCTACAGAGGATGAACCGATCATTATGCGCCGTGCCAAAGCTTTTTATGCGATCTGTGAAAAGCTTCCGATCATTATCCGTCCGGATGAGCTGATCGTCGGCAGTAATACCATAGCTCCCCGGGGATGTCAGGTATTTCCGGAGTATTCCTTCTCCTGGATGGAGGATGAATTTGACACCGTATCTACAAGATCCGCCGATCCCTTCTATATTTCTGAAGACACGAAGAAGACTCTTCATGAGGTTTTCAAGTACTGGAAGGGAAAGACTACCAGTGATCTGGCTACCGCCTACATGACCGATGATACCCTGCTGGCCATGAAGCACAATATCTTTACCCCCGGTAACTATTTCTATAACGGTATCGGTCACTTTACGGTAAAATACGAAGAGGTATTGGCCATCGGTTTCGAGGGTATCAAAGCCAAAGCGCAGGCTGCTCTGGATGCGATTGATTGTACAGATCCGGATTACCAGAAGCGTTCTATGTTCCTGGAGGCAGTTAAGATCAGCTGTGACGCGGCTATCCTGTATGCAAAGCGCTATGCTCTGCTGGCTCTTGAAGAAGCAAAGGAGTGCAGTGATCCGGTAAGGCAGCGTGAGCTTCTGCAGATTGCGGAGAACTGTGCCCGTGTACCCGCCAAACCGGCCCAGAGCTTCTATGAAGCCTGCCAGTCATTCTGGTTTGTACAGGAGCTTTTACAGACAGAGTCCAGCGGTCATTCTATTTCTCCGGGACGTTTTGACCAGTATATGTATCCGTATTTTAAAGCAGATTTCGAGGCTGGTAAGCTTACCCGTGAGCAGGCCCAGGAATATATGGACTGTATCTGGGTCAAATTAAACGATCTGAACAAATGCCGTGACGCGGCCTCCGCTGAGGGCTTTGCCGGATATTCTCTGTTCCAGAATCTGATCGCCGGCGGACAGAACGAGGAAGGTATGGACGTGACCAACGATCTGTCCTTTATGTGTATCGAAGCTGCCATGCATGTGCCGCTTCCGCAGCCGTCTCTCTCTGTCCGTGTATGGAATAAGACCCCGCATTCCTTCCTGATCAAGGCTGCCAAGCTGACCAGGACAGGTATCGGACTTCCGGCATATTACAACGATGAAGTTATTATTCCTTCTCTGATGAGCCGCGGCGTTTCTTTACAGGATGCCCGCACCTACAATATCATCGGCTGCGTTGAGCCTCAGGCCCACGGTAAGACCGATGGATGGCACGATGCCGCGTTCTTTAATATGTGCCGTCCGCTGGAGCTGGTGTTTTCCAATGGTATGGATGGTGGGGAACAGGTAGGTCCCCGCACCGGCGAAATCTCTGATTTTGCCACCTTTGATGACTTTTTCAATGCCTATAAGGAACAGATGAATTATTTCATCAAGCTTCTGGTAAACGCGGACAACAGTATTGATGTGGCTCACGCTGAGCGCTGTCCGCTGCCGTTCCAGTCCTGTATGATCGATGACTGTATCGGCAAGGGCAAATCCCTGCAGGAGGGCGGTGCCGTCTACAATTTCACCGGTCCTCAGGGCTTTGGTATAGCCAATGTGGCAGATTCCATGCTGGCGATCAAACAGCTGGTATATGACGAGAAAAAGCTGACTTTAGCAGATGTTAAGGATGCTCTGGACAATAACTTCGGCCATGGCTTCAGTATCCAGAAATGTACCGAGGTTACGGAAAATATTATGCGGGAGCTGCTGGAAAAAGGACAGTCCGTCAGCGTTGAGGATGCTTCCCGTATCTGTCAGGCAGTGTACCAGTCCAGTATTGATCATGCAGACAGGGCTCGTTACGATGAAATTCTGAAAATGATTGCCGATGTGCCGAAATACGGCAACGATAATGAAGAGGCAGACCTTCTGGCCAGAGAGGTGGCTTACACCTATACTAAGCCTCTGGAAAATTATCGTAATCCCCGGGGCGGTATTTATCAGGCCGGTCTGTATCCGGTATCTGCCAATGTACCGCTGGGTGCCCAGACAGGTGCTACACCGGATGGCCGTCTGGCCAACACGCCGGTAGCTGACGGTGTGGGACCGATGCAGGGCCGTGATGTACAGGGACCCACGGCTACAGCGAATTCTGTATCTGTGCTGGATCATATGATTGCCTCTAACGGTACGCTGTTCAACCAGAAGTTCCATCCGTCGGCGCTGACAGGACAGGAGGGTCTGGAGAAGTTTGTGGCGCTGCTTCGTACTTTCTTTGAGAATAAGGGTATGCATATGCAGTTTAATGTGGTCAGTGTGGAGACTCTTCTGGATGCGCAGAAGCATCCGGAGAAGTACCGCAGTCTGGTGGTTCGTGTGGCTGGTTATAGTGCGCATTTTACTACGTTGTCTAAGTCTTTGCAGGATGATATTATTAAGCGTACTATGCAGATGTTCTAAATGTGTTGATTATGAAAAACGGGAACTGGGTTGGCCGGTTCTCGTTTTTTTGTGAACGGACGGAAAAACATGCCGTCTTCTCTCTCCGGGTATCTGGTATGTATTTTCAAACAAGCGCAACGTCTGAAGGAGCTAAGTGCTAACTCCATCTAATGCTCTCAGGAATGCCTTCGAGCATAAGATTGCGTAAGCACTGGATCTCCTTCAGACTAAGGGCGCGCTTTGATCGTTTGAAAATACATACCAGATACCCGGAGAGAGAAGACGGCATGTTTTTCCTG
>JAEDOO010000187.1 GCA_016301965.1 Lachnospiraceae bacterium
GAGCAATGGTTTTTTGAGATCTACAGCCTCCTGTATACGGCATACCGTTTCCGCATTGATTACTATAGCGTCGGCATCCAGCGGAAGACTGGTCACCGGAAGAACCTTTCCCAGCGTTTCTCTGATGATGGCTCTTTCCTCTCCCATAGGATACATATCTTTTAACAACACCAGCCGAATATTTTTCTGTGATATCTCAGCCTGCAGTGCTTTTATTGCTTCCTGATGCTTTTCCTTGATTGCTATAGCTCCCTGTGGAGCATGTACGATCTTCATAACAATCTCAAGTCCCCGGAGCAGCTGTTCGGGATGCTTTTCTATTCTATGAATGTTATGCGACAGGATCGGTTCACACTCAGCTGCGTTTACAATAACGATGCCACCGTTTGTAAACGGTCTGGAAAGTTTGGCATAGGTCGGGAAACCGGCGCCTCCCAGTCCCACAATGCCAGCTTCTTCAATCAGCTCCAGGGGATCTTCTGACTGCAGATGCATATATGTGTCTGACTGTTCTTCATCTGCCAGAATGACTATCCTGTCTTCTGTAACCTCTTTTACAACACCGGTCACGCTGGAATAAATGTTTGCTCCAAGAGAATTTTTCTCTTTTAACGCAACAGGCTGCCCACGCAAAACCCTGTCACCTTCGACAACGGCCGGAGCAGCCTGCTTACCGATATGCTGTTTCAGAGGAAACTGAAATTGTCTGTCCATCATCGTGCCTCCTCCTTTGAATTGCCTTGATTGTATCTGCATTTCCTTCATTTGTGAAACTCTGATTTCTAAGGTTGTCCATTACAAATTGTTATGCCCTGTTTTTCTTTCGTTTTTTTGCATTTATTCTTCTTTTATTCCTGCCTTTACAGCAGAAAAATTGGAATATTTGCGTTCCCACCTTTTTTCATACAAAAAATCCGGCATGATGCTTTATCTGTCATCATACCGGAATACGGTCCTTCTTCGTATCTGTTCAGTATCTTCTATTAATACACTTATGGCTCAGAGTCTTCTGCCGCTTCCCGGGCAAGTATGTTTACAGCCTCAGCAGCCCGGTTCACTTCTTCCCGGGTATTCATTGCTGAAAAACTAAAACGTACAGCGCCACTCTCCACAGTACCCAAAGCTTTGTGCGCCAGAGGAGCACAGTGCGCACCGGAGCGGGTGGCGATTCCAAAACGCTCCATAAGCTCATCAGCCACTTCTCCGGAATCGCACCCTTCAATATTCAGCGTAACGATACCCGTTCTGTCAAAGCTCTCTGACTCTGTCTTTTCCCAGGAAGTAAAATCTCCATAGAAATGTATATTTTCAATTTCTCTGACTTTCTTATAAAATTCTCTCGCAAGAAATATCTCCCTCTCTCCCATTGCCTCAGTCCCGGATTTTCGGATGTTTCTGACTGCTGCCAGAAGACCGGCGATACCATGTACATTCAGAGTTCCTGCTTCCAGATATTCCGGAAAAACCGCCGGCTGCCGTTTGTCATAAGAGTGTATGCCGGATCCGCCTTCCTTCAATGGTCGGATATGCACATTTTCTCCAACCAGAATACCACCTGTACCCTGGGGACCCATGAGACCCTTATGACCAGTAAAACACAGCACATCAATATGCATTTTCTCCATGCTCACCGGAATCACACCTGCCGTCTGCGCAGCATCCACCACCAAAAGTATCCCGTGCTTCCTGCAGATATTTCCTATTTTATACAGATCCGTAACATTTCCCGTTACATTGGATGCATGCTGAAGAACCATGGCCTTTGTATCCGAACGAATAGCGCTCTCCAGATTTTCTATGGAAATTCTTCCTTTTTTATCTGCCGGTAAAACAGTCAGTGAAATTATATTTTCATCTACAAGGCGCTGCAGCGGTCTCAGAACAGAATTGTGCTCCATGGCCGTAGTGATCACATGATCTCCTTTTTTAAATAATCCCTGTATCGCTGTATTCAGTGCCTCGGTGGCATTTAAGCTAAAACATACCCTGCCAGGACAGGAAAAGCCAAAGAGTCGGGCAATCTCCTCTCTGGCTTCATACACCAGACGAGACGCCGCCAGAGATGCTTCGTTCACCCCACGGGCAGCATTTCCCGCGCAGGTCATGGCTTTTGTCACCGCCTCAATCACACAGTCCGGCTTCGGCATGGTCGTTGCCGCATTATCCAGATAGATCATATGCTTCATCCTCGTATCCATAGTCTGTCAACCAAAGAATTCATGGTACTGCCCACTTTCTGTCTGTTACGGTCTGATCAGCAGATCCGCCCGCTCCATGGTCTCAACGATCACATACATGTTGGTGACGGTGCCCACCTTCAGTTGTTCAGTCAGTCCATAATAATTAAGACAGGTACCGCAGCTTAATAATTCCACGCCCTGCGCTTCCAGGGATTTCAGATCCTCGATGGCCGGAGAATCCTCGCATGTCATATAGACCCCGCTGTTGTAAAACAACATGGTTTTCGGCAGCTCGTCCTGCTGAGTTACCGCATAGATAAAAGCTTTAAGGAGCGTCTTTCCCAGCTCCTCGCTGCCGGCTCCCATCTGATTGGAGCTGATCACGATGACTTTGTTTTTCTTTCTGGCATCCGGAACACAGACCTCCGGCTGTTCTATTGTCTCCTCATGCACAGCTTCACCGGAAACGGCAATCTGCATCTCCACTATATATTCCTTCGGGCTTATCTTCTCCGATTTTGCCGGGTATCCTTTAATCTTTGCCATTTTCGTCAGATTCTGTACGGCAATCTCATTATCCACATGGATCTCCACCGTACCGGATTCCTTCATATTTTTAATTGCATTTTTTGTCTTTACCACTGGAATCGGACAGGTATCTCCCATGGCATCTACGATAATTTTTTCCATTTCGCAAAAGTCTCCTTTTTCTGATATTTCTCATTTTAACATGAATATACACGAAATGCCATTCCTGTATGCCAT
>JAEDOO010000188.1 GCA_016301965.1 Lachnospiraceae bacterium
ATCCACGCCTTACGCAGACTTGCACGCGAGCTCGCTTTTGCGAGCGTGCTAGTCGGAGTTAGGCGTTAGTTCGACGGAGCGTTGCACTTGTTTTCCACAACACACCATACCCTCCAGCCTCCCTGACAACCGCTCCATTTCCTGTATTCTTTCCAAAAAAAGAAGCAGCCCTACCGACTGCCTCTTTTCCCCCCAAGTACCTGGTTAATCCAGGTGATATATTTCCGTCATGTCTGACCAGAAATCGCCTTCTGCGCGATCCTCCAGCGGCTGCATCAGCGGCTTCACTACATCCCACCATCTCTGTGTGGCCGGATCAGCTGCCATCTTGTCCATATCTGCCTCAAAATCATCGCCATCGTATTCAAAATAGCTGAACAGATACTCGCCTCTGGTATAGATAGAATAATTCTTCAGATGACACTCCTTGATCATCTCATTAACCCCCGGCATCGGATTAGCATGATGCGCAATATAATCAGCCTTTCCTTCCGGTTTCACTTTAATGATCTGACCAAATCTTCTTACTTCACCCATGATATTGCCTCCCGATTATTAGTTCTTGTTCACCTGACCAAACAATCAACTGGCAGGGAAAACTCCCTGCCAATCTTTTGATTATAATTAGTAGATCTTATTTGCCTCATCAAACAGAGCTTTGATGTTTACCGGCGGAACATCCGGCTGCAGACCTTCGTGGCTCGGAGAAACGATAAGTCCAGTCGGGAAATATGTACGCAGTTCTTTTACCTTAGCAGCAACCATCTCCGGTGTACCGTTCGGCAGCAGATCCTGTGTATCAACACCACCACAGAAGGAAACCTGTCCGTCAAATTTAGCTTTCAGATTCTCCGGCTGCATACCAGCTGCCAGTGCCTGGATCGGATGGATGATATCAACGCCTGCCTCGATCAGAAGCGGAATAGCCTCGATGATAGAACCGCAGGAATGGTACATAACTTTAACGCCATAGCTGTGAGCGATATCGATCAGTCTCTTTGCTCCCGGAATAACGAACTCTTTGATCAGAGCCGGGCTGATCATCAGACCTCTCTGGCTTCCCAGGTCATCACCGATCAGGATAGCGTGTACTTTGCCTTTGGTAGCCTCCAGGAAGATCTTCAGAGCTTTCTCATAGAAAGCAACGATATGATCATCTACATAGTGAACCATCTCCGGCTCAGCAACCATGTTCATCAGGCAGGTCTGCATACCGAAAGCAGCACAGGTATCCTGGAAATGACAAGCCCAGAGCATACCCATAACAACCTTATCATCGGGAGCTTCGTCAACAAGCTGCTTGCACAGTTCCGGATCAATATATTTTGCCGGATCCGGCCACGGGAAGTTTACTGCCTCTACATCTTCCAGATCCTCGCACTGTGCGAAGCATCCGTCAGCAGTCAGTGTACGGTGCTCGGTATCTACGTTGGAACCATTCATGTACCAGTCAAAAGCAGCAAAGATAGCATTGCAGTGTTCTGAATGATAGGGAATTTCTACAGCATAGAAATCATCGCCACAGACTTTTTTCAGTTCTTTAATATCATTTACACCATAAAACTCGCAGAGAGCCGGTACAGCCTCCGGAGTCGGGTCACCCAGCCAGCAGGCCGGTCTGTCAACAGGTCTTCTTTCAACGGTTGCTAAAAAACGCTCAATACTGTTCATTGGTTTATTCTCCTTTCACACAAACGGCCCTCTCGGCCGGCTTTTTTACTTCCTTATATCTTTATTATAAGCATTGTTTTTACAAAATGACAGATTGTTTTTTATCTTTATTTAAACGTTTAACTATTAGTATTGACTTTTCCCGTTATTCATGGCAAACTTAAGAAAAACGGCAAAGGAGCATCTGTATGGCGACGCTGAAGGATGTGGCAAACCGGGCGGGAGTATCCATCGCTACGGTTTCCTACTGTATTAATAACACACACAATCTGAATCCAGAGACAAGAGCACGGATCAATCAGGCTATCAAAGAATTAAACTATATCCCCAACTCACAGGCAAGAAATCTGAAACGAAAGACTTCCCGGGACATCTGCGCGATTTTTCCTAATCTGGAGGATCAGTGCTTTAATGAATTTCTGAAGGGCATCATCATGCAGTGTGAAAATGCCAGTTATTCTCTGAATATCTCCTGTTCTTATAACGATGTAAGTACAGAACAGGAGCTGATTCAGGATGCCATCAGCAAAGGAGCGGCGGGACTTATTCTGGTCACCTGTCAGCCGGAAAACACATCTTTTTTTCAAAATACGATTCTTAAGCATAATATCCAGGCTGTATTTCTTGATCGCATGCCAAAAAGGATCGATGCCATCTATTTTGGTTTTGATAATTACTCTTCTGTACACTTTCTGACCAAACGCCTGATCAACAGCAATTTCAGAGCTCTTCTTCTGATCTGTGGCCCGGAAACACTGTTTGCAGACGCTGAATGTATTGCTGCATTCCAGGAACTGGTGGACGAAGCCGGGACTTCTGTTTCCGGAAGAGTATTGACCAGCGACGGTACAAAAGAAGGTGGCTTTAAGGTATCTTTGCAATCCTGGGTAGACAATCCACCCCAGGCCA
Organism: Lachnospiraceae bacterium; assembly: GCA_016301965.1. GTDB lineage: Bacteria > Bacillota > Clostridia > Lachnospirales > Lachnospiraceae > UBA11957. The sequence goes on from JAEDOO010000188.1 coordinate 2,581, forward strand.
TCATCACTTCCTCAGAAGCTATCTGTCAGGGTGTTATTGAAGCCTGCAATCTGGTGGGGCTGCGCATTCCCGAAGATATATCTATCCTGACTTTAGGTGTAGACAACTGGAATCACTCTTCCTTTTATCCGGACATTATCCGAACCTCCCGTCCTGCTTATTCTCTTGGTGTGCAGGGCTGCCAGGCACTGATCAACGTTTTGGAAGAATCCCAGATTCCGGAAAATCGCTTTCACTTATTAAAAGACAGCATCATTGACTATCCTCTGTTTCTGCCTATGCCACGCAATCTGAATGTTGACGATCCGGATCTTTCCTATGGTACATTAAATATTGCCTGCACAAATCTTCCAACGATTCAGGC
>JAEDOO010000034.1 GCA_016301965.1 Lachnospiraceae bacterium
AAGATGAGAGTAGAGTACAGAGAAAACGAGAAGTATACAGTAAAAGGTGAATATAAGATCTCCGTAGTGATTCCCTGTTACAATGTAGAAAATTATCTTGAGGAGGCGGTAGAATCTGTCCTTTCGCAGACCATAGGATTTTTACAGAATATTCAGCTGATTCTGGTCAATGATGGCAGTAAAGATCATACAGAAGAAATATGCGTCCGCTATGAAGAAAAATATCCGGAGAATATCATTTATGTCAGCCAGGAGAATGCCGGCGTCAGTGAGGCCAGGAACCATGGCTATCGGTTTGCGGTGGGAAAGTATATCAACTTCCTTGACGGCGATGATAAATGGGAAGAGGATGCGTTTGAAAGATTGTATGCCTATATGGAGGAACATGCCGACATCATGCTGACTTGTGGTCGTATGCGTTTGTTTGATGCAGATGACCGGTGGCATCCGCTGGATGCTAAATTTGATAAGGGTGGCTGTGTCATCGATATCTCAGCGCGCCCGGAGGATACGCTTTTGCACATTACCTCTTCTTTTATCCGAAGAGAAGCCATCGGTGATCTTCAGTTTGTGCCGGGACTTCGTATCGGTGAAGATGCGTTGTTTGTCAACAGCCTGATTCTAAAATATGGAAAATTTGGCGCACTTAGAGAAGCGGTGCACATGTACCGCCGAAGAAGGGATGAGTCCTCTGCTGTGCAGGGAAAACATCTAAAAAAAGACTGGTATCTTGTCAGTCCGAAAGAGTTTTATGGCAGACTGGCGGAGCAGTCTAAAAAGCATTACGACTGTGTGGTACAATATATTCAGGCACTTTTGTTTTACGATATAGGTTACCGGCTGCATACAACGATACCGGAAGGCATTTTGACGGAAGAGGAAAAAGAACAGTACTTTGAAAGTCTTCATCAATATATTGCAATGATCGACGATGAGATCATCATGAAGTCCAGAAATCATAGTCAGGAAATTCGTCTGCACATGCTGGAGTTTAAATATGATCGTCAGCTGATGAAAAATGACTGGGTCAGCGAAGAGGGGAAACTGGCATATTATACAGGAATCTACGCGGCCAGTACGCTGAATAAGAACAGTACTTTTGTTTTCAGTATTATAGAATACGATGAAAAGACAAAGCGCGTATGTGTTTCCGGTAAGATACGGAATCTTGTGTTTGATCTGTTTGGAAAAGACATCTCAATTTATCTGGATGTAAATAACGGCGCCAGAACGGTTCCGGTACAGCTGACCAGATTTGTTCACGATCAGTTTGCTTTTCTGAAAGATAATCGGCCGCTGTATACCCAGGTGGAAGCGGTGATTCCTCTGCGGGGAAAGAGATTTTCCGTACGTCCTTTTGTGAACATTGGGGAAATGAAGTTCCCTCTTGGATTTTGCCTTGGAAAATTTGCCCGTATTTCAGAATTTACAGCGTCTTATGCCGTTATGGGACGATATATCCTGTATAAGGAAGGTGATTTTCTGTGGTTTGAAAAACCTAAATATCTGAAACTGGGGCGTCTGCTGCATGAACGTCGTTATCAGCACAGTATTCTTGTGCGGGAGGAGAGAAGACCGCTGGCTGAGGAGCGCAGAAAGGCCATCCGCTACGGTCTGCTGCATAAAAAGAAAATCTGGCTGATCTCTGACCGGGAATTTGTGGCAAACGATAATGGGGAACATTTTTTCCGGTATCTGAACGGAGAAGGGAAAAAGCTGATTCCCGGTATTCGTCCGATTTTTGTGATTTCCGAAAACTGTCCCGATTATAAGCGAATGCAGCAGTATGGAGAGGTGGTTTCCTATGAGTCCGAAAAGTATCGTATTTTGTTTCTGAATGCGGACAAGATTATTTCTTCCAGCGGTAATGATATGGTATTTAATGCCTATGGCAAAAAGAGACGATGGATGGCAGACCTGTATAGATTTCAGTTTGTCTTTCTGCAGCATGGTATTATTAAAGATGATATGTCCGGCTGGCTGCGCAGGATGAACAAGAATATTTCCATGTTTGTCACATCTGTAAAGGGTGAGTATGACTCTATCGTCAACGGCAATTATGGCTATTCAGAAAAACAGGTAAAAATGGTAGGTCTGGCAAGATTTGATAATTTGCTGAAGCTTCCTTATAAAAAAGAAAAGAGAATTTTAATTCTGCCTACCTGGAGAAATTCTATTAAGGAAAGCTTTGATACTGTTACATCTGAGAGCATTTATTTTGACGGTTTTAAAGATACAGCCTATTTTAAATTCTATAATGATCTGATTAACGACCCGCGTCTGTTGGATTGTATGCGCCGCCATGGATATACCGGCGTATTTGGACTGCATCCGGTACATGCTAAACAGGCAGTGGATTATCAGGGGAATGATGTGATCACCGTACACAGCGGCTACCTGGATTACCAGAAAGAGTTTGCAAGAAACAGTATGATGGTTACTGATTATTCCAGTACGGTCATGGATTTTGCATATCTCAAAAAGCCCGTGGTATATGCACAGTTTGACAAAGAAGAGTTTTTTGCCAGTCACACGTATACAGAAGGGTATTTTGATTATGAGCGGGATGGTTTTGGTCCGGTGTGCTATGATCTCGAATCTACAGTGGATGCCATGATCCGAATGATGGAAAAGGATTGTAAGCTGGAACCGCAGTATGAGGAGCGGATCAACAGCTTCTTTGCCTATACAGATGATCAGAATTGCAGGCGTACAGTAGAGGCCATATTGAATTTATAATTCTGTTGATTTATTTCACATAGTATAGTAAGATAGGTAGCTGAATAAAATGATGAATTACAGGAGGATATGAAGTGAAGCGTTTCATAAGGGACATGAAAAAGTTCTGGAACTATACACTGTATTCCGCTAAGTCTCAGTTAAAAGCTGAGGTGGCCAATTCCTATCTGAACTGGGTATGGTGGATTCTGGAACCGTTTTGTTTCATGTTGATCTATGCATTGATTTTTGGCTTTCTGTTTCCCAGAAAACAGGAATATTTCAATATTTTTATTTTCCTTGGACTGGCATACTGGGATTTCTTTAATCGCTGTGTGAAAAGTTCCGTTCGTATGGTCAAGAGAAACAAGCCGGTGGTGGCTAAGGTATATCTGCCGAAATATACACTGATTATTTCGGATATGATGGTCAACGGATTTAAAATGCTGATCTGTCTCGGTATCGTTGTTGTTATGCTGTTGGTTTACCGTGTGCCGCTGACCTGGAAAATTGTCTTTATTCTTCCCATTACGCTGGTGATGATCTTGTTTACGTTCGGATGCTGCTGTATCCTTTTGCATCTGGGTGTGTTTATCGACGACATGGCTAATGTGATCAACATCGTACTGCGTTTTGTATTTTATCTGACAGGTATTTTTTATAATATCGAAGCCAGTTTTGAAGAACCCTATCGCTCTCTGCTGTTGTATGGCAATCCACTGGCCAGGTTTATCACGGATGCAAGGCGTTGTGTGATCTTTGGAGAGATGCCGGCCTTTGGTGCGTTAGGTATCTGGGTGCTGATCTCTGTGGTGCTGTGCGTGTTGGGTGTGCGCACGATTTACAGAAACGAGAATACATATGTGAAGGTGATCTAAATGGATAATATAGCAATTACCGTGAAGGATCTGAAGATCCGTTATAAAAGTGTACAGGCATATTCCATAAAGAAGAGTCTGCTTCGTCTGAAAGGTGCGGAAACAAAGGCTTTTGAAGCTGTCCGCGGTGTCAGCTTTGAGGTAAGAGAGGGAGAGATCCTTGGCATTACCGGAAAGAACGGCAGCGGAAAATCCACTATGCTGCGTGCGTTGGCCAATATTTTTTCCGCTGATGAAGGCGAGATCGATCTGCATGGTCATACGATCTCTCTTCTGGCCATTGGTGTGGGATTTAAACAGGATCTGACGGGACGTGAGAATATCATGCTTTCGGGTCTTCTTCTTGGATTTACAGAGGAAGAGGTTAAGGAAAGAATGCCGGAGATCATCGAATTTGCGGGTCTTGGCAACTTTATCGATATGCCGGTGCGTACCTATTCCAGCGGTATGTATTCTAAGTTGGCTTTTTCCATTACAGCTGTTCTGGAAACAGAGATCATGCTGATCGACGAAGTATTAAGTGTCGGTGATGAAAAGTTTAAGAAGAAGAGTTATCATAAGATGAAAGAGCTGATTTCTGCAAGAAACCGTACCGTTGTGATTGTGTCCCATAATCTGGGAACATTGGAAGAGCTTTGTGACCGGGTAATGTGGATGCACGAAGGAAAAATCATGGAGATGGGTGATCCCCATGAAGTACTGGAACATTATCGTGAATTTATGAAATAACTGAGGTAAGTATGGAACAGGGGATACTTGATAAACTGAAAATGGTAAAATGGTCAGATCTGCTCCATATCTTCAAGTTTCTTCTGGCCATACCCTTTGCACTGATCTGCAAATGCAGACACAGAGATCTCTGGCTGATCTGCGATTACGAGCTGGAAGCACGGGACAATCCCTATTGGCTGTTTAAGTATATCCGGGAAAAACATCCGGAACAGGAGATCGTTTATGCCATCGATTACGACTCACCAGACTACCAGAGGGTGGCTGTTCTGGGGCCGACGGTGCGTTACGGCAGTCTGAAGCACTGGATCTTTTATCTTGCTGCTTCTAAGAATATCAGTTCCCAGAAAGGCGGAAAACCCAATGCGGCGATCTGTTATGTGCTGGAGGTTTCCGGTCTTTTGAAAAATACGCGGATCTTCCTGCAGCATGGCATCATCAAAGACGATCTTTCTTATTTATACTACAAAAATACAAAAATGCGGATGTTTGTGACCTCTGTTCCCAGAGAATATGAGTTTGTGAGAGACACGTATGGTTATCCGAAAGGGTATGTGCAGATGCTTGGTCTGGCTCGCTATGATAATCTGTTTCCGGAAGTATCTGAGGATAAATATATTCTGGTTATGCCCACCTGGCGCAAGTGGATCGCGCATACGGTAACGGATGCGGTGGAAAAAGCGGATCGTTTTGAGGATACAGAGTTTGCCCGGGCGTGGAAAACTTTCCTGGAAAATCCTTTCGTGGACGAATTGGCAGCGCAGCAGATCCGTCTTGTATTTTATCTGCACCGCAATATGCAGAAGTTTGCTTCTTTTTTTACCGGAATCAGCGAGAATGTCACTGTGGCTGTATGGCCGGAGTATGACTGCCAGGATCTGATGAAGAAATGTCTGTGCATGATCACGGATTATTCCAGTGTGGCCATGGATGTGGCCTATATGAGAAAACCGGTATTGTATTATCAGTTTGATTATGAACTGTTTCGAAAAGGCCATATGGGTCTGGGATATTACGATTATCACAAGGATGGTTTCGGTCCTATCTGTGAGACCTGCCCGCAGCTGATCGAAAGCCTGCAGGACGTAATGAACCGGAAATATGTGATGGAAGAAATCTATCAGAAACGCTGTGATGAATTTTTTTATTTTCATGACAGAGATTACTGTAAGAGGAACTATGAGGCCATTAAGGCAATTTGAGTGAAAAAGGGGAAGAATTATGTCGGATATCAAGCAGAAACCCATTGATTTTGTAATTATCTGGGTGGACGGCAGCGATCCGGAATGGAGAGCTGTAAAAAATCAGTACGTGCCCAAAGCTATCGGTGAGGATGATCAGGAAGTTCGTTACAGAGACTGGGACAACCTGCAGTACTGGTTCAGAGGTGTGGAAAAATATACACCCTGGGTAAATAAAATTCACTTTGTGACATGGGGACATCTGCCAAAATGGCTGAATGTCAACCATCCCAAGCTGCATATTGTAAATCATAAGGATTATATTCCAGAGGAATATCTGCCTACCTTTAATTCACATACTATAGAGATGAATCTTCATCGGATTGAGGGACTGGCAGAGCAGTTTGTCTATTTTAACGATGACATGTTTATCAATGCCCCCATGAAACCGGAAGACTTTTTTGTAAACGGCCTGCCATGTGATACTTTTGCCATGGATTGCATTTACTGGGGAAAAGACAGCGCAGGTCCGTACAACGGAAACGATATGGCCGTGATCAATACGTATTTTCCGAAGAAAAAGGCACTGAAAGAGAATTGGAAAAAATGGTTTAAGCTTCGTTATGGTATGCATAACCTTTATAAAACTCTGGTACTGTGTCCCTGGAAGTGGTTTCCTGGATTTTATTACCAGCATCTGCCCAACAGTTTTCTGAAATCCACCTATGAGGAGGTATGGAAGGCAGAACCGGAGCTTCTGGATATGACCTGCCGCTGTAAGATTCGTTCTACCACAAATGTTAACCAGTGGCTGATCAAATACTGGCAGCTGGCTTCCGGTAATTTTTATCCGAGAACCAATAAGATTGGCGCCTGCTATCATGTGAAAGACAGAAATTACCCGAATCTTTTGGAAACGATCCGCACGGGTCGGCATAAGATGATCTGTATCAATGATACAGCCAAGACAACGAATTTTGAAGAGAAAAAGCAGGGTGTGATCAAGGCTTTTGATGAGGTGCTGGGAGAGAAGAGTTCCTTTGAGATCTAGCCACAGACAGATGAACAATACATGTAGGATCCATGCCGGCAGATAGTGATATTTGCCGGCATTTTCAGGAGTAAAGGCATGAAAGAAAAACGTAATAAGATGAGTTTGTATATGGGAATGCTGTTTTGCCTTGGTATTGAGGTGTTCCAGATTGCCGGAGTCACGGGTCGGCTGCTGGATGTGATTCTTCGCATTTCCGGTTATGTGGGTGCTGCGCTGATTGCATATGCTGCGGGAAGTCTGGGGCACCAGTGGATAAACGAAGGAAAATTGAAACGGTGTGCCATGGGTATGGCTGGCGCTTTTTATGGCTTGTATGTACTGTCAGGCACATGCCAGCGACTTATGCGAGGCGGAGATTTCCTTGATAATCTGATCCGGACTGCACTGTTTGTAAAGGTACCGGAGACAGCAGAAAACTGGTTGTTTGCAGCTGCAGTATTTGGGATGACTGCGGTGGTTTGTCCGGCACTTTTCCAGCTGGAGCGTAAAAGAATATGGCTGCCGCTCCTGGCGGCTGCCGGTCTGGGAGTGACTTTGCTTCCCGGTAGTTTTTTCGGTTATCCGGTGTTTGGCGTGTTTTTCGGAACAGATACGTACAAATGCCTTCCGGTTCTTGCTTTTGCCGGATATTATCTGTGGGGAATGTTTGTTCCCCAGCTGGAGAGAAGAAAACAGATGGCGGTGACGGCAATGTGTCTTGTCGTCTCTGGTATGATTTGTCTGTGGAAAAAAACAGCATTGTTTGGGCAGCAAACCTATCCGGCCCGATATTGGGAAGTGCTTTTGCCGGTGGGATTTGCAGCATTGATCGTTATGGTATGGGAAAGTGGCTGGCTGCGTAAAACAGCAGAACGTTTTCTGCCGCATCCGTTTTTCCTTGTTTATTCGGAAGTTCTGGTATGGTATGCCTATCGGATCCTGGGCGGCAGCATCTCCGGCTTTTGGTGGGCGGCAGTGTTGACTGTGGCGGTCTTTTTTTTACAATTTCCAATGGAGATTTTCGGACGCTATGTTAATCATTGGGTGAACCAGGGCGATTTTGCAGCATGGAAAAAGGGGAAAATGGCATATATCCTGGCATATACCGTTGGCTTTGGGATTTTGTCTGTGCTGGTATTTATGCCGTTCTGGGAAGAAGGCAGAACCTTTATCTGGAATATGGATGGTATTTCCCAGTATTTTCCCCGGGCTGTCAGTTTTTCCCGGGCGGTAAGGGAAAGTCTGTCATCCTTGGTTCAGGGAAATTTCCACTTTGACACCTATGATTTTACCTGGGGACTGGGAGATCATGTGGTGCTGAATTTTAATCCATTTTACTGGTGTTATGCGCTGTTTGCACCGGAACATATGGAAACGGGATATCAGATCATGACTATGGTACGGTTTTATCTTACCGGCCTTAGTGCTTCCGCCTTGTTTTTGTATTTGAAAAAAGGGCGGTTTGCTTCTCTTCTGGGAAGTTATGTCTATGTTTTTTGTGGATATGCGCTGCATTTGTGTCTGTATCATCCACAGTTTTCCTATGCTCTGATGCTGCTTCCTCTGCTTCTGATCGCTGTTGAGGAGATCATGGCGGGAAGACGCTGGTATATGGGAACGATTCTGGTAGGAATTTCTCTGCTCTGGAGTTACTATTTTCTATATATCAACACAATTGCGCTGGTGGTATATTTTCTGGTACGGTTTTTCTGTAAGGAAAAAACACAGAGAACAGTGCGCCGGTTTATACAGTATGTTTTGCGGTTCGCAGGCACATATTTACTGGGAGTGGGAATAGGTTTTCTTGGAATTATGACCTCGCTGTCTTCTTATGCCGGTTCTTCACGTACGGTGAGTGGAGGCCTGGATACAATTTCCGGAGGAAATTATGGGGCAAGCTGGCCGATCATTCTCTTTCAGGGACTGATCAATACGGGCAAAAACCCGGGATATTCTTTACGACTTGGTTTTGTGGCCTTTGCATGGATCGCGCTGGTTATTCTGTTCCTTCGCAGGAAGGAAAGAAAAGAGAAATGCATCTGGACCATTCTTTGTTTCGTGGCCTGCTGTCTTCCTGCTGCAGGGTATGTCTGGAACGGATTTTCCTATGTCAGCAACCGGTGGAGTTATGTTCTGGCGCTTTTGATGGGCGCTCTGGTGGCGGATGCGGTTATGGATATTCGCTCTTTGACAAAAAAAGAACTGAAGATTGTATTCCTCTCGACGATACCGTATATAGTCGTCTGCCTCTATTACAGTGAATTTAGTGGTTTTAATGCACCCCGTGCTCTGGCGGTATTATTGCTTTCTCTGGTGATCGTTATACTGTCTTCAAAAGCAGTTAATGTTTTTCGTTATCGGGAAATGCAGGTTGCCTTGTCGGTGCTGCTTGCTGTTTCACTGCTGGTAAACAGTAATGTGTATTTTACAAAAGATGGATTGAATAATGTGCGTCAGTTCGCAAAATCCGGCACAGCTTTTCAAAAAGCAACAGAGACGGGTATACAGGCGGCAGATGCTGTGGAAGATGACGGCTTTTATCGAATCGGTACGACAAAGACAGATTCCACACAGATGTCAGGGGCATTGATCGAGAATGTAAATGGCATCACCTATTATAACAGTACGTATAACAAAAGAATCTCAGATTTTCTGTCTTCTCTTGGTGTCACAGGATATAACAAAGTAATGTTTGACGGATTTGACAACCGAGGTTTTCTGAATGCGCTTGCCAGTGTAAAGTATTATGTGACACCGGCGGGAGAGGAAAAAATGGCTGTTCCTTATGGCTATCATTATATGAAAGAGGTGGAAAATAAGTACAGCAATGAGGATGAGGATGCAGACTATCTGTTGTATGAAGCTGATCGAGCACTGCCTATAGGCTATACGTACGATCAGACCATGGGGCTGAAAGAGTTTGAAACCTATTCTCCGATGGAAAAACAGGAGATTCTGATGACGAATGCCGTGGCAGACGAAGCTGTGGATTCGGGAGAAAGCATTTCGCTAACGGGATATAAGGAAGAAAATGTGGATATTCAGATGGAAGGCGCAGAGCTTAAAGATAATGTCCTTAGTTTTGAAAAAGACGCTTATATCACGTTCTCTTTTACCGGGCAAGAGGATGCGGAAACTTATTTTTACTTTAAGGGATATGCTGAAAATGATCCTTTGATTGACGGCTATGTCCGGCTGGGTGTATACGATGGAGAGACCTATTATTCTACGGATGTCTGGAGTCGCGGAAATCGATATGACACCGGACAGGAGTACTATATGTTTAATACTGGATATCATGAGGACGCACTTCATACCGTTACTGTCAGCTTCTCTACTCCGGGAAAACTGTATCTTGAAGACTGGGGTATTTATGTACAGCCAATGAAAAACTATGATATGTATATAGCCGGGTTGGGAGAGAATGCACTGGAAAATGTTGTTGCAGAGCATAATCGGGTGAGCGGTACCATCTGTCTGGATACAGCAAAAACTCTGGTTTTCAGTATACCTTATGAAAAAGGATGGACAGCTTTGGTGGATGGTAAAGAAACAAATCTTTTTTGCGCCAATCTGATGTATACCGGTTTGGAACTGGATCCTGGAGAGCACACGGTGGAGCTTATCTATACCCGTCCGGGTCTTAAAAAGGGTTTAGCTGTTTCCGGTATCAGTCTGCTGCTGTTTTTGGGAATCCTTCTGGTACAGCGAAAAAAGAAAAATGAATAAACATAACAAAAGTATTACAGAAAGATGGACAATCTGTAATACTTTTGTTATTATTATGGTAATGACTGGAGAAAAATGTACAGAGAGGAGAAACCATGAAGAGAGAGGGAGTAAAGAAAATACTATTGGCTGTGCTGACAGCAGCTTTTGTCATTGCGTCACCGCTGCAAACGGCTTTGCCGACTATGATAAATTCTGTTGAGGCAGCAGCAAAACCACCTGCTTCAGCCACGGTGACCTGTGGGAAAACTATTTCTGTTGCTGTTGACAATGCGACGAAGTATACATCTTCAAACAAAAAAATTGCCACAGTAAGCAGCAAAGGTGTAGTCACCGGTAAAAAGACAGGAAAAGTGACGATTACGATCAAGACCAAAAAGAAAACCTATAAAACAAAAGTGACTGTTACAAAGAAAAAAGCGGTAATCAGTGTTGATGCCAAATCATTGAAACTGGCTGTAGATGAAAAGATCACGCTGAAAGCTAAATGTGAAGTAAAGTTATCTTATAAAGCAAAGAATAAAAACATTAAAGTAGACTCCAAGGGGAAAATTACAGCTCTCAAAAAAGGAACATCTTCGATAACGATCAGTGGAAAATCCACGACATCCTATACAGCACCAAAGTCAGTTGTTGTAAAAGTTACAGTTACAGATCCCGAGATCAATATCGTATATGGAAAAACAGCTTCTGTAAAAACAAAAGGAGCCACCAAATATACAAGTTCCAATACAAAAATCATAACCGTTGATAAAAAGGGAACAATCACTCCGGTAAAAGCAGGAAAGGCTTCTGTATCCGTAAAAGTCGGAAAAACAACAAAGAAATATATCGTTATTGTGGAAAAGGCGGACAGTACCATCAAAGTTGACAAGACATCTGTTGAAGTGCAGAAAGGCAAAACGCTTCAGCTGAAAGCGACAGCGAAGTCTTCTTTGACCTATAAAGCAGATAACAGCAATATTACAGTAGACAGTAAGGGAAAGATCACCGGTAAAAAAGCCGGTACAGCAGTTGTCACGATTTCCGGAAAATCTACAGACTGTTATAAAGCGCCGAAGGCGGTAAAAGTAAAAGTTACAGTTAAAGAAGCTCCTAAGCTCCCGTCCTCTGACCCTGAAAGTGCGATGGAGGTCTATACTGGGCCGAAAACGCCGGAAGCCTTTTTACAGGTTTGTAATAATGTGGCAAGTCTGATCGTAAAGGATGGAAACTGGATCTATTCCAACAGCAACAATAAATCCACATTGGCGGAAGCCAGAGAAAAATCTCGTGTGACTAACTGTGCGCATTATGTTTCTATGTGTATGCAGCAGTTTGGAACGATGCCGAAAGGCTATTCTTTCTATAGTAATGATGAAGGTGAACTGGTCTTTAAACCGAACCATCTGCCTGCAGAAGATACGATCATGGAAGAATGGAACAAATACTACACGATAATTAAAACAAATGGACAGAAACCAAGTGAGCTGAATCTTCAGCCGGGAGACATCTGTTGTTACAAAGGTCATGTTAATGTATTTGCCGGAAAAAACAGTGATGGTAAATATACGTGGTATGATTTTGCGGCTTCAGGCACATCGGACGGCAAAAAAGAAAGCGGATATTTTGTCAGAGTGCTGAAAACCGGAAATACGAATATGGGAATCTATACCATTATCAGACTGAAAAAATAATAGAATACTGGCTTGCCGGAAATGGTTTGCCTGATCATGAATCGGCAATCGGGAATTTAAAAAAGAGATGGCTGCAAATGCAGCCGTCTCTTTTTGCATGGGTCGCTTAGCGTCACAGGATTCATGTACAGGAAGAGGTCCAGCGAATCGACTTTGAGAAGATTATCGAAATATGTTAAAAAGTAAGTGAATCGGAGGTTGCCAGATCATCCCAGGTTTCTCCGTCAGACAGCATAAAATGATAGGAAAGTCCGTCTAATGAATCAAGAAGAGTGCCGTTTGCATCAAAACCGCGAACGTATACAAGAGCCTGCGTACCGGCCGGAAGCATATAGCCAAAATCAATATAAGCTGAGGACGCAGAGTCACCGGTGGTTTCGGCATCTGCAAAGATGGCTTTGTCAGAGCGATTGACGATCAGTATGGCAGCTAGCGGGTTAAAGTCACTGTCATGGCTGAATCCGCGCAGAATAAAACTGACGTTGTTGCTCTCCCATAAGAGCTCGCCATCTGTATTTACGGTTTGGGTAAATGAGTCTTTCAGATCTGTTTCAACCTGCAGGTAAGGTGTTTCAAAAAGCAGATCTGCCGTATCATAGTCAAAACCCGCCAAAGAGAAAGAAATAACACCGATCGTACGTATATCGCAGGCGTTGAGATCTGCGTTTGAGAAATTAATACCTGTCAAGAGACTATCTTCAGCAGGAATCTCGGTGTGGAAATCACTGCAGATCAGATAGTCGTTGATGTATGCTTCCGAACAGGAAACGACGATGTCTTCCTGCAGAAGATTTTCGATAGTGATTTCCAGATACGTTGAGTCAGAGTCTGTCTCGATTCCTTCGGCCAGGATTCGGATCTGTTCGTTTTCAAATAAAGTCTGAGATGTAACAGAACCAGTTTCCGGAGACGTATAATCGGATAGATCAAGTTCAGAGGTAATGCTGCTTATCTCTATATCAGAGACAACAGAAGTATCTGACAGTACAGAAGATATGTGTGAGTCGCCAAAGCTGGAAGCTGCCTGACAGCCAGTCAGAGAAAAACATAATATGGAGAATAGAAGTATTCTTTTTTTCATGCGCAAAACCCGCTTTCATCATGATTTTCCGTCAAGTATAGCATGGAAAAATGAAGAATTCAATAATCGTACGTGTGTATAATTATAAAAAGAAATGAAGTAGATGAAGGAAGATTGACAAAAAAAGGAGAATGCTTTAAAGTAAGTATATATATAGGGATATTGTACTTTTGAGGGAAATGTTTAACAGAGATAGGAGAGGTAGGAAATAATATGAAAAAAAGAATACTATGTGCCCTTCTGTCAGCAATGCTGGTTATGAACGTAGGGATCGCTCCGGTTGGTGCTGCACCGACTGAGGTTTCTGCTGCGGAAAATCCATCTGCTGAAACAGAATCACTGACTGTACTTGAAGCGGTATCACAGGCGGCAGAGGAGAATTTTGCCTGGTATGATGAAGCACAGCATCAGATCGTCTGGAATAACAGTGCTTTTGAGGCTGGCAAGACATATAAGGTATCGATTGGAGAGGCTGTTTCAGCAGATGTGATCGCGTCGGCTGGCGGAGTTTTGAGAGTCAGCGCTTCTGTGGATGGTGTATGTACACTTACGGCGGCAGACGAAGAGGAAACAAAGGAATATAGCGTACGTTTAGATACATCGATCGCAGGAACTCATGGCACTGTAAAAGAATATCCGAATGGCAAAGTACAGGTCGAAGATCTGCAGGAAAGCCAGATCGAGGGTAAGATGGTGCTGGTGTATTCCGACGCTTCGGAAAATGTTCTTTCTCTGATCGTTGATTCGAAAGGTACAGCTGTGGTTGATGTTTCTTCGGTCAATACCATTCATCATGTGGATGTTATCGATTACAGAAAGACTGCAGATGGCAGCTACTCCTTTGGCTGCAGACGTCAGCTCGCATACCAGAAGGTGAGTCTCGGTGTTCCTACATTGAAGTCTGTTTCCAATGGAGAATGTAAGTTCTCTATCACCTGGAATGCCGTGCCGTATGCTTCTGAATATTATGTATATAAGACTGATGCTAACGGAAATGCTACGGGAGAAAGGACAGTATGTACAACAACGACTTTTGAATGTAGCGGAGTACGTGGTAATACCACATATTATTATGTAGTAGC
>JAEDOO010000035.1 GCA_016301965.1 Lachnospiraceae bacterium
GGACGAAATGTTTTGATTGTTGTCTTATACCAGTTCGGCTATTCGGGTTACTCCTACGTAGATGTCCTGGATGCGGTACCAGGTGGGGTAGTCTACGATTCCGGTTACGGGGAGGCCGAAGATTCTCTGGAAGGTGCGCACGGCGTTTTGGGTGGCTTCGCCGTAGATGCCGTCTACGGGAATTTTGGGAATGGCGGGGTATCCGTTGGATATGGCGTTTAGCTGTTCCTGGAGCTGCTGTACTTTGAGGCCGGAGGCTCCTATAGTCAGGTCAAAACCGGGCCAGGAGCTGGGGATACCTTCTATGGTTTCGGCAGAGTTGATGTAAATCGAATTTCCGTAATAGTAGCGCAGAATCTGGGTGGCGCTGTACCCCTGATCGGCCAGGGATTTGCTTCCCCACTGGCTCATCCAGTCCGGACAGATCACACGGTCGCCATCGCAGTACTGCGTTAAAATGGGTTGTTTGACGTTAGGCCGGGACAGATAACTTCCGAACTGTTCGTCTACGATACGACTGACGTTTTCAAAGATATTTCTTCCGTTGATCCATTTGTGATCGTAGGCTGTAGATGAGGTAATCGTAAAATCATATCCTTTATTTCTGTACCATTCCGTGTACACACGGTTTAACGTAAAGGACATGATTGCCAGAACATTGGCCCGAATCGCCGCTTCCGGCCAGGTGGAATAGATTTCGCTGCAGGCTACGTTTTTGATGTAATCCCGGTATCTGACATAATAATCTGCCGCTGTACTGTCTGAGGGCGAGCCATCATGAACGATCACGTATTCCGGTACTACTACCCTGCTCAGTACGATTTCACCAGTCTCATTTACCGGTTTAACCTCTTCTTCCGGAATTTTTTCCGGATACTCGCCGTACAATGTATGCGCCCCGATCACATACCGGGCATACTCCTCCCCTTCCGTCACCGGAAGCATACGTATAGGCTGTATAGAAGTTTCATCTGCCAGAAGCTCACTTCCACTGACATCTACCGACTCGTATCCCGGTGCTGTAACCCGAATCGTATACTCAGAATAAGGCTGCAGTTCCTGTGGCTGCAGACTCAAATCCAGCGGCGGTGTAGGCAATTCCACCGTTTCTGTCTGCCCCGACTCATCTGTTATCAGTTCTTCCAGCGTACTGTCCGGTTCTCCCGTATAAGAAATGGTCACCTTAGCTCCGGTTATCGGGCGATTATCTATTCTTGAAGTTACCTGAACATACAATTCACCCTGCGCAGCGGCTTCCGTCTGCATGGCTCGCCAGAAATCTGTTTTTCTCATACTGTCTCCAGGCATTACTTTCTTTTTATGCTATGCGGGAAAGGGAATAAATGTGAAATACGGACGAAAAAACGTGGTTCAAAGGTGGCTGACAGAAAAAAGCTCCGCCAGAACCAGATACCAACCGTATCCCCCCGGCGAAGCCCTTTACTACTTAAAACAATTTCATCACATCATGCACACTCACATACAAAATAAACACCATCAGAAGCGCAAATCCGGCAAAATGAATCTTACCCTCAATTTCCCGGTCAATCGGCCTTCTGCGGACAGCTTCAAGAAGCAGGAAAACCAGACGACCACCGTCCAACGCCGGAATCGGAAGCAGATTCATGACACCCAGGTTTGCCGAAAGAAGGATCATCATGTTCAGCATCGTAGCCACCATAACTGTCAGACCAAAAGACTTGCTCTCCTGGTATGTGCTGTCGATAGTAGAGACAATACCCACCGGCCCCGACATGTCGTTGACCGAAACCTTTCCGGTAAACAACATTTTCAGGCTGAGAATCGTGGTCTTCACCCAATATTTCATCTCACAGAATCCATAATGGAGCATCTCACCAAAATCAGCTTTGTGATAATTTCCGCTATAGCTAAACCCGATCCGGGCATACGTCGTTACCGTCGGAATTACTGATGCAGTTCTCACCTTATCCCCACGAATATAGGTGATCTCCATGGCAGAGCCATCCATCTCATGATCATTCATGTAATCCTGCAGTTCTTTTCCGGAATTGATCACGGTATTGTTGATCTCACAGATCACATCCCCCGCCTGCAGGCCGGCTTTATGCATGGCTCCATCCAAGGTAACCGAACTGATCTTTGCTTCATTCTGATCTCCATAATACGAAAAGCCCAGCATATATTTTTCTTCGCTGTCCGGTATATACGTCAGCGAATCTTTTTCTCCGTCACGAACATACTCTACCGTCACCGGACTGCCATCCAATCCTTCCAGCGCCAGATAAGTATAAAGTTCATCTGCAATGGATGTACCATACCCGTCAAAAGAAGTGATTCTGTCCCCTTCTTTAAGTCCCGCCGCCTCTGCGGCAGATCCGGCCTCTACGGAAGATATCACCGGCAGACTGTATCCGGTCATTCCCACCACGATCACAGAAACAACGAAGGCCAGGATAAAATTAAACACCGGTCCTGCCGCCACTGTGGCGATTCTGCCTGCGATGGGCGCATTGTTAAAAGAACCCGGAGCATCGTTATCCTCATCCTCTCCCTCCATCAGGCAGGAACCTCCTAACGGCAAAAGTTTCAGGCTGTATTGTGTGCCGCCTTTTTCGAAGGAAAACAATCGGGGACCCATGCCGAGCGAGAACTCCAGTACTGTGATATGACTCAGTTTTGCAAACAGAAAATGTCCAAATTCATGAAACAGTACCAGAACACTGAAAATAAGAATTGCCAAAATAATACTCAAACTTTATCTGCCTCCTGCTTTAGTGGGCCGCGATCCATCGATCCACAAACTCCCACGCTTCTTTTTCCGCATCCAGAATCTGTTCCAGATCCGGATGCTCTTTGATCTGATGTGCGGCCATAGCTTCCTCGATCAATGTATAAATATCAAGAAAACCGATCTTTTCGTCCAGAAACGCAGCAACAGCGCGCTCATTGGCCGCATTAAAAATAGTCGGCATGGAACCGCCTCTCCTGGAAGCTTCCATAGCCAAAGGAAGTCCCCGGAAAGTCTCCATATCCGGCACTTCAAAGGCGATCTCTGTCAATTTTTTAAAGTCCAGTCTCTCTCCCGGCAGATACCGTCTCTCCGGATAATACAGTGCATACTGGATCGGAAGCTTCATATCCGGTGTTCCCAGCTGAGCGATCACTGCACCATCCACAAATTCCACCATAGAGTGAATGATACTCTTTGGCTGCACTACCACATCGATGCGGTCCAGATCCACGCCAAACAGCCATTTTGCTTCCATGACCTCCAGGCCTTTGTTGACCAGAGTTGCGGAATCAATGGTAATCTTTCTGCCCATGGCCCAGTTGGGATGTTTCAGCGCATCCTGCACAGTAACATTTGCAAGTTCTTTTGTCTTTTTACCTCGGAAAGGACCGCCGGAAGCCGTAATCAAAAGGCGGCTGATCTGTGACGGATCTTCTCCGTGCAATGCCTGAAAGATGGCACTGTGCTCACTGTCAACCGGAAGGATCTGTACGCCATGTTCTTTTGCCAGAGGCATGATCAGATGGCCAGCTGTTACCAGTGTTTCTTTATTGGCCAGAGCAATATCTTTACCGGCTTCAATGGCAGCAATGGTCGGACGAATGCCGATCATTCCCACGATAGCCGTCACCAGGATCTCACTTTCCGGCATGGAAGCCAGTTCCAGCAGCCCATCCATTCCCCAGCTGATTTTTACCGGCAGATCCGCCACACGGCTCCTAAGGTCTGCCGCCAGATTTTCATTTCCCATGACCGCCAGTTTCGGCAAAAATTCCCGGATCTGTTTTTCCATCAAGTCCACATTACTGCCGGCACTTAATCCGACAACTTCTATATCTTTATTTTCCCGCACCACTTCCAGGGTCTGTGTACCGATGGAACCTGTGGAGCCCATAATTGCTATTTTCTTCATCTGTAAATCCTTTTCTGTTTTTTGCACAAACAGGATAGCCAAAAAATAAGGCTATCCTGTGTACAGTTTCTTAAAATTTTCTCAAATCAACGTTATACACAAAAAATAAATGATCGGGGCCGTAAAAATCACACTGTCAAACCGGTCCAGAATACCGCCGTGACCGGGAATCAGCTTACCATAATCTTTGATCCCCTGGTTTCTTTTAATGGCCGAAGCTGCCAGATCACCTACCATGGAGATCAGGCCGCCCACAGCACAGATTACCGCATAAGCCCACACCGTGCCGCCGGTAGCCGCAGCGTAGATCGCACCCAGCAATGCCGCGCCGACAACACCACCCACAGCTCCTTCAATAGATTTCTTCGGACTTAAGATCGGAGCCATCTTATGCTTTCCGATCAGCATCCCCACACAATAAGCGCAGGTATCGCATCCCCAGGATGAAAGGAAAATCAGCCATACGTGATATGCGCCGCCTTCCAGCTCCCTGGTCTGAAAAATAAAGGAAAGCATGACACCCACGTACAGAATCCCGAACATGGCTGCCATGATCTGTTCTGCATGAAATTCTGGATACGTAAACACATAAACAAACATCAACAGAACCAGTGCACCGATCAGCTCCAGAAGCTGATACTCCGGTGCCAGAAGAAGGCAGAGATAGTAACCGACGATGCCTGCATATCCGGCAATTTCCAGAAGTGTAAAAGAGTCTTCCCGTACTTTCATCACTTTATACAGTTCCTGCATCCCTATTAAAGATACCGCCAATAATGTCATAAACAGTACAATATTTCCGGTGCAGATTGTCAAAAGTGCCACCAGTACCAGCACTATACCGCTGATCAGTCGTGTTTTAAACATACTTATTTCACCCCACCATATCTTCTGTCTCTCTTATTATACTGTCGGATAGCCTCCAGCAATTCCTCTTTATGGAAATCCGGCCAGGCCACATCCATAAAAACAAACTCTGTATAGGCCAGCTGCCATAACAGATAGTTAGACAGACGCTGCTCACCGCTGGTACGGATCAAAAGATCCGGATCCGGAAGACCTGCCGTATCCAGATAAGAAGAAATCATATCCTCAGAAATCTCTCCGGTGATTTTTCCCTCTCTCACATCGTCAGCAATTCGGTTCACCGCTCTCCTGATCTCATCACGGCTTCCATAATTCAAAGCGATCTGGAAGAAATGTTCATCATACTTTGCAGAATACTCTTCTATCTCCCGGATGCTCTCCTGAATATCCTTATCAAATGCGCTGGGATCTCCCAGTACCGTCACCCGCATATGATTTTTGTCCGCCATTTTCTTGCATTTTTTGAGATACTGACGAAACAGCTTCATCAGACCATCGATCTCTTCCTGAGATCGTTTCCAGTTTTCAGTGGAAAAGGCATACACTGTCAGATATTTAATACCGATTTCAATCGCAATGTCACTGATTTTTTCCAGATTGTCACATCCTTTGATATGGCCGTAGGAACGGGGCATTCCTTTTGCTTTGGCCCAGCGGCCGTTGCCATCCAGAATAATGGCCACATGCCGGGGAATTCTCAGTTCTTTTTCCTCTGTCATCGTCTGTATTTTCCTCCTATCAAATTCCGGCAGACAAAACTGTCTGCCGGAAGATATTATACGGTCAGGATCTCTTTTGATTTAACTTCCACCAGGCCGTCAACTTCTTTGATATATTTGTCAGTTACTTTCTGTACCTTATCCTGCAGATCCTTGATCTCGTCCTCAGATACATCGTCGGTCTTGCCCAGCTTTTTCAGCATTTCGTTGGCATCACGACGGATATTGCGGATAGCCACCTTGGCGGCCTCACCTTTTTTCTTGATATCCTTAACCAGATCTTTACGACGCTCCTCGGTAAGTTCCGGGAATACCAGACGGATGGATTTACCATCGTTGGTGGGGTTGATACCCAGGTCAGAACAGAGGATCTCTTTCTCGATTGCCTTGATCATCTTGCTCTCCCAGGGCTGGATCTGAATAATTCTCGGTTCCGGTACAGAAACATTGGCTACCTGCTGGATCGGAGAAGGTGTGCCATAATAATCTACCATGATTCTGTCCAGTACATGCGGATTGGCACGTCCTGCACGGATGGCGCCGAATTCAGATTCCAGATTGGCAATCGTCTTTCCCATCTTGGTCTCATACACCTGAATTTTTTCGTTCATTAAATCGTCCTCCTTTTATCGGATCTGTCAGTCCACAGTCCTTTATTAAACGGTCACTCTGGTACCGTTGATATCACCTTTTGCAGCGCGCACAATGCTGTTCTCCTCATTCAGAAGGAATACCAGCATGGGCATCTTGTTTTCCATACACATAATGGATGCGGAAAGATCCATAGCTGCCAGTCTCTGATCGATAACCTCCTGAATGGAGATCTCTTCATATTTCTTTGCTTCCGGATTTTTCTTCGGATCGCTGTCATAAATACCATCAATGGCTTTCGCCAGAAGAATAGTCTCTGCCTCGATCTCAATAGCTCTCAGCACAGTTGCTGTATCTGTGGAGAAATACGGGTGACCTGTACCACCGGCAAAGAATACGACTTTTTTCTGTTCCAGAGCAGCCACTGCAGCATCTTTGGAGAAAAGTGTGGTAAAGGAACCGCACATAAACGGTGTCATGATCTCTGTCTGGATACCTACAGAACGGAAAATCTCTGATACATAGATACAGTTCATAACCGTAGCCAGCATACCGATCTGATCAGCCTTCGGACGATCAATGGTCTCACTGGTACGTCCACGCCAGAAATTTCCGCCGCCGATCACGATACCGATCTCCATGCCATCATCTACCAGCTGTTTTACCTGTCTGGCTACAACAGTGACCGTAGGTTCATCAAATCCGGTGTGCTTTTCACCGGCAAGTGCTTCACCGCTTAATTTCAATAATACTCTCTTCATAGGTTTTTCCCCCTGCTTATAATTTGCACAGTACAAAAATATTATAGATGGCACGAACGGCCGTCTCAAAATCACTGTTTTCCACACCGATGATAATATTAAGCTCACTGGAACCCTGGTCGATCATCTTGACATTAACGCGGGCATGAGCAAGCGCAGAGAAAATACGGCCGGCTGTACCACGGGCAGATTTCATACCTCTTCCCACAACAGCGATCAGCGCCAGATCAGCCTCCAGAGAAATATGATCCGGGTGAACTGCTTTCTGAATACCTGTCAGAACCTTCTGCTCATGCTCAGCAAACTCTGTTTCATGAACCAGAATGGTCATGGTATCGATACCGGAAGGCATATGTTCAAAAGAAATATCATTCTCCTCAAACACCTGCAGCACCTTGCGGCCAAAACCGATCTCAGTATTCATCATATCCTTCTCGATGGTAACAGAGGCAAATCCCTTCTTACCGGCAATACCGGTAATAATATACTCAGACTTACTGCAGGTATCGCCAACGATCATGGTTCCTTTGTCTTCCGGGCAGTTTGTATTGCGGATATTGATCGGAATACCTTCGGATCTTACCGGGAAAATTGCATCCTCATGAAGCACAGAAGCTCCCATGTAGGACAGCTCACGAAGCTCACGGTAAGTAATGATATCGATCGGCACCGGATTTTCCACAATACGGGGATCTGTAACAAGACAGCCGGAAACATCTGTCCAGTTTTCATACATATCGGCTTTCACTGCGCGGGCAACCAATGAACCGGTAATGTCTGATCCGCCCCGGGAAAAAGTTCTTACCTTTCCTGTGGCATCCGCACCGTAAAATCCGGGAATTACCGCATATTCCTGTTTTTCCAGAGCATCCGCAAGAAGGCGGTTGGTTGTCTCGGTATCAAGGGAACCGTCCTCATGAAACCGGATCACTGTCGCGGAGTCCACAAAAGCAAAGCCAAGGTATGCTGCCATTACCATACCGTTCAGATACTCACCTCTGGACGCAGCATACTGCGTACCTGCCTGATTCTTAAAATCTTCTTCAATAACGGAGAACGCCTCATCCAGAGACAGCTTCAGCTGTAATCCATCAATGATCTCCTGATATCTGGCTCTGATCTTTGCCAGATCCTCGGAAAAATCCTCACCTTTTTCTGCCTTGGCATAGCATCCATACAGCATATCCGTAACCTTCGTATCAGAAGAAAAACGCTTTCCCGGTGCAGAAGGTACCACATATCTTCTTCCCTTTTCTGCCCGGATGATCTTTCCGACTTTTTCAAACTGACCTGCACTGGCCAGAGAACTTCCGCCAAATTTAACGACTTTTTTCATATACTATCCTCCTCAGACACTTTTCGTGCCCTGTTTCTCTGCGGTAAAGAGAAACAGACAAAAGCAGCCTGCTTCCATTTAGAAATCTCAAGTTTCCAACAGAAAACCTGTCATCCTTTTTCGACACAGCATCTGCAAAAACTCAAAAATCCTATAAATTTTATCATCTAACTTCACACTTGTAAAGTTCAGAAGATAAACTTCTAAAGGAAATAGGCTGATTTTGTTAAAGAATATTCATCATACGATATTCAGCGGTTCCTCCGGATGGCGAAGACTCTGCTTGATCATACTCAGGATCGTGCGATATTCCTGATTGGTTACCAGGGCGATTTCACTAAACAGCACCTTCTGTGCTGTCAGAAGCGTTGTTTTATCTCGGCTTCCCAAGGGTTTTTCCAGATCTTTTTTCATCAGCATCTTTGTCATGCAGGCCATATCGTAGGGATTGCCTTCTTTCATAATTTTAAGCATCCACTCCTGCCTGGCTCCAATATCGCTGATCCACTCCATTTCTGAGGCAATCATACTCTGAAACACATCTCTGACTTCATCTTTCGAAAGAATTTTTCTTAATCTGACCCCTTTCACGGGATCTGTTTTCACTGGAACATATACCGTTGTCTTTTCATCCGGCCAGGATGTCAGCTGGTAGTAGCTGACCTTCTCTCCGCCTTTTGGCATATTAACAATTGCCTTAACCTTACACACACCCTCCATTGAATGTACGACATAGTCGCCTGCCTTAATCATTTGTGTTCCCTCACTTCAAATAAACTGTCAATTCTTTCTCCAATTCTGAAACTTTGTGAAATATTACCAATAGTGCTATGTAAATTATAACTTAAATATTGCAAACTGTCAATTTTGTTTCTATTTGTTTATTTTTTCACACAAAATCTGGTTATTCAGCTTATCCAAAAGGATAATATCCTCCAAAAGCCAGCAAAATACCGGGAAAAAGTGCCAGAAGTGACATTTTTCTATCATAACTTTTCAGAATATATTCCGGATGATGAGCCCGCAGGGATAAGGCTATGTGATGGCATGCCGCATCAAACCGTACGGCAAATGACTGTTCACGGCAACGGAGCCGGTTATTGTACAGCATGGCATACCCCATGGGATTGTGCCGTTCTTTTCGCCGTTCGCAGGAAGACCTTTCTCCATACAGATATTCTCCCCGACATACGCTTTCCGCATACCATCGCATCTTATATCCCCGTTTTGCCGTCTCATCCAACGTCAGCCTGAAAGGTGTGTCTTTTTCTCCCTGACACTGCTGCAGCGGAAACTCCCGCAAAATCTTTGTCTGTATGACTTCAAACTGCGGCGCTTCCAGCCCATACTTTGCCCGTTCCAGATACGTGGCATCTACATAGCCGCGTATACCGATGCGTAATGGCCCCTCTGTCAGCGGACTTCCGTCCAGATAACATTTCGTACCGCTGACACCGATCAGCCCCTCCTCCCTGGAAATCCCTTCGATCCATTCCAGGAAGCAGGCTGCAGCCTCCGAGGACAGTATTTCTTCCGGATCCAACAGGCAAAAATAATTCCCCCGGGCCAGATCAATGGCCTTCTGCAAAACCTCGGTTCTTCCGTTTTCTTCGCATGGCACGTATCTTATCGGAAAGCGGCCGTTTTCTTTTTGCCATTCCTGCACAAGTACTTGTGTTCTCTCTCTGGCATCCATGTCCATGATCATCCATTCAAAATGGAACCGGGTCTGGGAAAGCAGGGATTCATACACATGAGGCAACAGATATGAATGACTGCCGGATATGGTACAGATCGTAATAAATGTTCTTTTTTTCATCTCTTCTCCTCAGCATACACAAGATAGTAAAAGCCTGACAGCTTGTCCGTCAGGCTTAATATTATTTATGCGTATTGCTGAGAAAATATGACTGAATTAAATTGATGCGCAGCAGCAGTTTAGCGGCTGTCTTTTATTATGAAGCGAAGATTCTTTTTTTGCTGAATATATAATTCAATATGATCACAATGATGTTGGATCCTACTTTGACGCCGAGTTCCCAGAGTTTATCCGGGATAGCCATCAAGGGTGAGCCGATCATCTCCACCAGCGTCACCACAATGATCTCATCCAGTATCCCTGTCAGCAGTCTGTAAAACGCAAAGGTTAAAAATTCCCGGACTATATTGGAAACGGTGCTGTGAAACACCCATTTACGATTTGTCATATAGGCTACGATCACACTGACCAGCCATGCCGCTGCATTGGCAATCACGGCTGACACTTCCAAATGACGCAGCCCCATGAATACCCCAATATTGGCTCCCACTGTCAGAATGCCAAATAAAGCGTATAGAACAAACTCTTTCAGATCCGGATATTTGTAAAATTTATCTTTTGCCCAGGCAACCATCCTGCACCGTCCTTATCGATCTTTTTTATCTTTTCTTTTTCCGCGGTTTTAGCAGACGCACAATTGCCAGGATCACTGCCCGCACTGCGGCAAAAATCAGGAACAATACCATAAATCCAACAAGTCCAAAGACAATGTCATCAAAATCCATAGTTCCTGTATGCGTAAATCCCTGGCCAATCTCGATGGCAAAGGTCAGCACCACCATCAGCGTGAACACATACATCCAGGCAATAACCAGCACATGATTTTTGCTCAGCAGCTTAAACAGAGGAAAAATCACCAGTAAAAGCAGCATACCGATAATGCCGATCACCCAGAAATGGAGTTCCTTGTCCGTAAATACGGTTTCAAAGGAGTCGTTCCATGTCATTATTCCATTATGAATTTTGGTAATGATCCCCACCAGATCATACAAAAATTTTTCCATATTCACAAATGCCTCCGCTGTCTTTTCTCAGATTGCGTTGCATTATAGCACAGGTTGGCGAATTATTCCACTCAAAAACAGCTCATCGACCCTTTTTTCTGATGATTTTTCTTACCACAACAACAATAACAACGATGACAACCGCTGCCACAAGAAGGATCGGGAAATCGCCCAGAACGAAGAGCAGGAAGCTCTGGAATCCCTCACCCAACGCATAAAGGCTGTTTACAAACCGCTCCTTAAGCTTTGTAAAGAAACTGCTTTCTTCCGGAACAGTCACCCGCTGTACTTCATAAATATTGATATAGAACGTACTGTAGGTAACCTGGTTTTCCATCACCTTCAGCCGTGACTCATAGCTTTGCAGCTCATAGCGAACTTCGGTCAGCTGATTCTGGATTGCCAGCACCGTGTCGATATCTTCTGCCTTCCCCAGAAGTTCCATCAATGTCTTCTGTTCCGTGCGCAGGGAATCGATTCTGGACTGTGTGTCCACGTATTCCAGGGTAACATCCCTGGCGCTTTCAGAGGAATATGTCACATTGGCTTTTGTTTTCACCGTCTCTGTCAGTTCGTTTCTCTTTTCCGCCGGAATGCGGATCGTCAGACATGCCGAACGGTTATTCCTTTCCGCATTACCGCTGATCTCAGAGTTTTCGATATATCCGCCCAGAGTATCTACCTTTGCCCGGACATCCGCCATCAGAGTATCGTACTCTGTGGTTTCCACTTCCATATGGATCGTATAGATCAGCTTCTGTCCTGTTTTCATCGATGCCGAATCTGAAATCTCCGATGATGCTCCCTCCTCTGCAGCCGCCTCCTCGGAAGCTGCGTAATCCTCTGCCGGAGCCTCTGCCGCTTCCATCTCCATGGAAGCATTCTCTTTGTATTCTTCGCCATTATATATGCCGCCGGCACCGCTGTCCGTAGCTGCGGCCGTATCGTAACTCTCAGCGGATCCTTTTGACGAGCCCATACGGATCGTTGACAGTGCCGCTGCACCTGCGCCAAACAGTACCACAATTGCCAGACAGGCTGCTGCCGCCTGCAAAAACAGCCTTCTTCGTGTTTTTTGCCTATTCTTTTTTTCCATCCTGATCACCCTGTCCTGTTCACTGGCAAGCTTTTCCATGTTCTCTGTAAATGTTTCGGAAAAACTATGCTGTTTTCGGATTTCCTGTTCTTCAGGAACCTGGGATAGTTCCTGCTCCAGATGCTGCAAAAGCACCTGTTGTAAGAGAGTCCTCGCTTTCTTTTTCATCGGGCACCTCCTGTCTCGGCAAGTATTTTCTGCAGCTTCTTTCTGGCTCTGAAGATCCGGACATTGACCGTCTTTGGTGTTACCCCCAGAATGTCCGCCGTTTCTTTTTCGGACAGTTCGTACAGATAACGGAATTCAAATACGACACGATAGATTTCATCCAGCTGGGAAACTGCCTGTAAAAGCGTCTCGTAGCTTTCCCGACAGATGCAGTCGTCCAATACGTCTCTTTTCTCTCCGCCGTTTTCTTCCGGTATCTCTTCCACCGGCTCTTCCCGGTGCTTACGCAGAATATCCACCGCTTTACTTTTTACGATGGTGGCCAGAAAGTTGCGGGTCGCGGTACTGTCCACGTCGCCTATGTTCCCCATATGGCGGGTCAGTGCCAAAAAAGTTTCCTGTACGGCGTCCTCCGCCAGTCCGGCATCATGCAGCCGCTCATTGGCCAGGTACCACAGAAAATATCGGTATTTTTCATACAGGCGGACAAACTTTTCCTTGTCCTCCTCCTTATCCATTAATGCCAAAAACAGTATCATATGTATTCTCCCGGGATGTTTGTATGTTACATCCATAATAACGTAAAATGATGTTCAAATACTACAGAATATACAATTTTTATTTCTAAAATTTTTAAATCTTTGCCGGTTTTTATGCCAGAATCGACAATTCTGAAAAAATATGCTATCTTAGGAAAGGTATTTTTAGAAAAGGAGTCAAGGACATGGTTGATTTTAAAACGCTTATTGATCTGCAGATCACGATTTTCTGTCTATTGCTGGCAGGATACATTCTTACAAAAGCCGGTGTACTGTCGCTGGATGCCAGAAAACCCTTGTCGGCTCTTTTGATCAATTTCGTTCTGCCCTGCAACATTTTTTCTTCCTTTATGATAGAGTTTAATATGCAGATCCTGAAGGACTGTCTGGCCATACTGATCGTATCTGTCTGTGCTCAGATTTTTGCTGTGGTCATCAGCCGTTTTATCTATCCCGGTTCCACCCGTGAGCAGCTGGCCGTGCTGCGCTACGGTACCGTGGTGTCCAATGCCGGATTTATGGGAAATCCCGTGGCTTACGGTCTGTTCGGCACTCAGGGGCTTTTGTATGCATCCTTTTACCAGATTCCGCTGCGCATCTTCATGTGGTCCGCCGGTCTGGCCTGTTTTACGGGTACCAAAGGGGAACATGTGCTTCGTAAAGTGCTGACCCATCCCTGTATCATTGCCATTTTTCTGGGTATGATCCGGATGGTCTTCCAGATCCCGCTTCCCTCCGGCCTGACAAAAGCCATCACCTATTCCAGCAACTGCACCACCGCGCTGTCCATGCTGACCATCGGCAATATACTGGCCGGCGTCGATCTGAAAACGACTTTTTCCCTGAAAGGGCTCTGGTACTGTCTGGTACGTCTGCTCTTGATTCCGGGACTTGTATTTTTCGGTTGTATGCTGTTTCAGGTGGAGCCTTTGGTTCGCTCTGTGAGTGTGGTTTTGGCGGGAATGCCGGCGGCGGCTACTACGGCTATTCTGGCGGCTAATTATGATTGTGATGATGCGTTTGCGGCTAAGATCGTGTTTATGTCAACGCTGCTTTCGCTGGTTACGGTGCCTGTGTTATGTTTGCTTTTTGCGGCGTGAGGGACTTTTAAAAAGAGCTGGCGGATCGGGTTGCTGCTGCGGCTGTGCATGAGGGTCTCCCGTCC
>JAEDOO010000189.1 GCA_016301965.1 Lachnospiraceae bacterium
CAGACGCCCGTAGAATAATTCCTCACCCAGCATAAAATAGGTAATGACTAAGTTTTCTTTTTTGTCCTGGATGTTCTCTCCTCTCATGGGAATGTACACAGAGTTTTGTATATATTCCTCGTTTGGGATTTCTATCCAATAACCATCATAGCCCCTTCCGCCATAATACTGCCGCAATTTCTCTGCCTCCAGCAGTACATACTGCTGTTCCTCCGACGTTTTAACGCTCGCGTACATGCCATACATCTTTTCTTCGTTTACATCCAGAACAAACTGCCACTTGCTGCTGTTTTCCTGAAAAGTCAGTACCCAGATGGTCAGCGATCCCATTCCGTTTTCCCCGCTGTCCACAGACACGCAGCAGGCATCTGTCAGATTGTTTTTCAGTTCATCCTCAGAAATGGAGTCGGGAAGAAGTCCCATGGTCTTCATGGTATCCACGCTTCTGCTGAATACTGCCAATACTGCCGGATCGTAATCGTCCAGATTATCCCGGCTTCTTGCCTCGTATACCTTCGTATAATTGCTTTCCTGGAGAATACCGTTTGTGTTAGTCAAAAGCTTCAGCTTATCTGTCTCGGAAAGCTCGTAGGCAATTTTTCCTGCCGCAGCCACATCTTCCTCAAGGATGATTTGATTATACCTTTCCCTGTCACCGTAATGACTGACGACCTGCGGTAACAGCTCTGCTGCCGCAAAGATCAGCATAACACTCAGAAAGATCATGCCTGCGTAGACTGCCCTTTTCATTTCCATATCTCCTTTCCGGGAAAATGTATCGTGATCGTAGTACCCTTATCTTCTTCGCTTTCAATGATCCAGCGGGCATGATGCAGCGTTATGATTTCCTTGCACAATGTCATGCCCAGACCGGCACCACCTTCTTTGCGGGATCGGGATTTGTCTACCATATAAAAGGGCTGTGTGATCTTTTCTATTTCTCCGGGCGGCATACCTTTGCCTTTATCCTGTACCACGACTGTATAACCATCCGGTCGGCAAATTCCCTTAAGCCAGATTTGCTGACCTTTCTGCGACGCTTTTCTGGCGTTATCCACCAGGTTGGAAAACAGGGATAGTAATAGATCCGGTTCGCCGAAAATTACGCCATCTTCTGTTTCCAGAACAAGCTCCATTTCCGCCCGCAGCATGCCCACTTCCACCAGATAGCTGACCTGCCGCAAAAGATAGGGGGCCGGAATTTCCCGAAAGGTCATATCCTGTTGTTTCATGGCAAACAGCTCCATCAATTTCAGGGACAGTTTCTGCAGTCTGCGTCCCTGGGAATAGATATAATCTGCAGCTTTTGTCCTTTCCTCCGGCGAAAGCTCCACCGAACGGATCAATTCCGCATAGCCGATGATCGCAGTCAGGGGTGTTTTCAACTCGTGGGCAAAAGCTGCGGTAAAAGCCTCCTGATGCTGTGCGCTGGCTGATATCTGCTCTATTTTTTCCTGAAGATTTTCTGCCATTCGATTAAAATCCTGCGCCAGTACGGCAATTTCATCTTTTCCGCTGACCTCTGCCCGACAGTCCAGTTCTCCTCCCGCCAGTTTCCCTGTGATCTCGGACAGCTTCAACAGGCGGTGAGTCAACAGATAAGATAAACCGGCGGATATAGCTGCGCAGGCTGCCAGAAGGAAAAAGACCACATACTGGTAAAGGCGCAGCATTTCCTGTCTCTGAAAATATACCGTATCCATTCTGAATACTGTATCTATGTAATATGTCTTCTCGCTGGCTTCCATCTTTACAGCACTGATAATGCGCAGATAATGATGTCCTTGTTTTTCGTATACAAGATACCCGCGGCTTCCGGCATGTACAGCTTTAAAAAAATTGGGATTATCCTCCCATTTCTTATTCTGGTAGATGATATTGATCCGGCCGTCCCGTACAGCAAAATATTCACTGTTCATTCCTACACTATTGTGCAGGGATTTACAGATATTTTCCACGGTTTTGCGGTTTTTCTGGTAGTCCAGTGGTATGCCGGCCAGTACATTGGCAAAAGAAATGCGATACATTTCGTTTTCGGTCAGATGGATCTCAATCTCTCTGTCATAGGAGAACCGAAAGGATGCCTGTAAAATAAAGCTGGCGCACAAACTGAAGGATACAGCGATCAGCAGATAAAAGCTAAAAAATACCTTCCAAAACAGTTTCATTTTGTTGTCCTTTGCTTATATCTCCAGCCGGTAGCCAACTTTGTACACGGCTTTAATCTTGTCTTCCCAGTTCATTTTTTTCCGCAGACGCTGTACATGCAGATCCACGGTACGACTGTCTCCCATATAGTTGCTGCCCCAGACGTTTTCGTAGATTGTTTCCCGGTACAGCGCGATATTCGGATTTCTGGCAAATAACAGCAAAAGTTCATATTCTTTCATGGTCAGTGAAATCTGCTCTTTTTTCCGCATTACGGTACGGGAGGATATGTCGATCACCACATCATCTATCTCTATTTTGTCGGATGCTTTGTGATATCTTCGCATTACAGTCTCTACCCGTGCCAGAAGTTCTACCATTTCAAAGGGTTTTGTGATATAATCGTCGGCTCCGGCCCGCAGACCTTTGACTTTGTCGCTGAGTTCTCCCATGGCGGTAATGAATATCACGGGTGTATCGTTCATTTTGACATAGTCCAGCAGTTCGTACCCGCTGATTTCAGGCAGCATGATGTCCAGAAGGACCAGATCGTAATGGTTGCTGCAGATTTTGTCTGCACCTTCTTTGCCATCAAAGGCCTGTTCGCAGGCATAACCGGCTCTGGTCAGGTGCATGCGGATCAGATCGCTGATGGCTTCTTCGTCTTCTACTATCAGTATTTT
>JAEDOO010000036.1 GCA_016301965.1 Lachnospiraceae bacterium
ACTTTAGCGAGCACGACTCCGAGACTACAGGCTCGGAGCGAGCGCAGTAGGAGCAATGAGTTTGCATATATACCAGGGGGATGCTTGCCGGTAACAGACCCTTTTCTATTATCAATACTCTTCCGTTTTGACGGCCACATTTCGATTATTTACCATCTGTCGGCGGACCAGCCTTTCTTTCTCCACAGTCAGGTGGACAGTACAGCTGGCATAATGCTTTTGCACCAGATTGGGTTTGGGCAATGGGTTTTTAGACTGTTTCATTCTGCGAAACAGTTTCTGCATAAAAACATTTGTGGCAATAAATCCAAAAATGACAGAAAGAAGCGCGATCACCTGTCCGGAAGTTTCGGTTCCCCTTCCGAGATAATGCCATGTAAGCCACATCAAAAGATAGGGAATCCCGGTTCCGACAATAAAGCAGCCCAGGAAAGTCAGAATGGATTTAATACGTGAAGGCGGTATGTCTGCATGGATTTTTCCTGTCTGACCGTTCATGGCAAAATTGTAATATCGACGGCCGATCTTGACCTGACGCACCCACATGGGACACAGCACACATTCGACTTTTTCATCATGAAAAGTGATGTGCTGTTCTGTCTCTTTTACGTAATCATGTCGGACAGTGCCACGGAAAGATTCACAGATCGTAGATGACAGCTTTCGTTCAGCGTTCTTTCGATCCTCTGCAATTTCTGTCAGCTCCTGGAGGCTGTCGGCCTCTTCGGTCTCTTCAATGGGCTTTAAATCTTTGTACTGGAAGGGCTCCAGGGTTTCCATAAAGGCATCGGTCACTTCCTTTGAAGCGTTTACCTGAACCCGGTGATATTTTGCGGTTCCGGCTCTGTGAACGGTATAGTCTCTCATCTGTTTTACCACCTTGGGATCGCCGCCTACCTTCTGGGAGTCCTGCGCTTCATAGGTGATGTCTACATCGGCGGTGCCGGAATACAGAAGATAGGGGACAAAACCACCCTGCATTTCCTCCGGGGCAGGATCTTTTTTGATCACAGAGGGAAGAAGGGGGCGGCCGTCATAATAGTCATGAAACGCCCGGATAGCATCCTCCTGACTGTAGCGGAAGGGGATCATAAGCTTCGGACAATATGTAACTGTTTCTTCCGGGCTTTGCCCCATTTTGTCGGAATCTTCGGTTTCTGTTTCTCTTACTTGCTCTGACATAACACAATAATTCCCGATTTTCGCTGAAATCGGGCTAACCTTTCGTTTATTTCACTATATTCTAGCAAAAAAACAGGGGGTATAACATAAATATTGCTCAAAAAATACAGAATTAGCACATTTACCTATTTAACTGTACAAAATGTCGGAAGCTTATCAGGGTCACTTCGGCTTTGTGCGGATTTACCATATTTTCGATATGTTTTATAATTCTTTTATAAATTGTGTACAAGGTGGATTTGTACATATAAAAAGAAAGAGGAGGAATCTTTATGAGTGATGCAAGCAACAAACAAGTTCAGCAGGCAAAACCGTTGAGCAAGCAGCTGAAGATCTTCTATGGTGTCGGCGACTGTGCATTTAGTTTAATGACAGCTGTTGAGTCCTATTACTTCAACTTCTTCCTGACGAACCTTGCAGCATTTGCTCCTGGTATGGCAGCAACGATCACTACAGTAGCAAGTACGATCGATGCATGTCTTTCCTGGATGTATGGTGCTATTCTGAACAGTATTAAACCGAAAAAATGGGGACGTTATCGTTCCTGGCTGATCCTTCTTCCGTGGCTGGTACCGTTCCTGTATGCGTTCCAGTTTATCAAAGTCGGTGACGGTGCGATTTCCGCAATTATCATCATCCTGGGCGCTGTTCTCAGCCATGTATGCTGGAACTTCCCGTATGTAGCCAATGTATCTATGATCGCTGTTGCCGGTAAGACACCGGAAGACAGATCACAGCTGGCATCTACCAGAGCATTCTGGGCAAATATGTCCAACATTTTATTTGCATATGTAGGTATGCCGATCGCTACAGTAGTAGCCGGATTTATCGGTGAGACCAATAAATTTGGTGCTACAGCTTTCATCCTTGGTGTGATCATGGCTGTTATGTACTTCGCTCACTTCAAAATGTTTGAAGGATACGAGGAAGTAGAGACAGTTACAGAAGCCAAGAAAGATACAACCCGCACAAGCGGTGGTGACCTGTTAAGAGCACTTGCACAGAATCCGCCTCTGATCGCTCTTCTGATCGCCGATGTTGCTAAATGGATGTTCAACTTTGTATGTATGGGTGCCGCTGTTTATTACTTTACTTATGTAGCAGGTAATGCAGGCCTTCTGGCAACATATATCCTGATTTCCAATATTCTTTGTGTTGTTGGTTCTTATCTGTCCAAATATGTCAGCAATAAGATTTCTACCAGAAATACAACACTCCTTTGCTTCTACATTATGGCAGTATTCTGCGTACTTGCTTATGTAATGCGCTTCAACACAATGGCTGTTCTGATCTTTATGTCTGTTGCACGTTTCGGTTATGGTATTGCTTATGCATGTACACCGGCTCTGTATGCAGATACGATCATCTACTCCGAGTGGAAGACAGGAAAGAATGCTACAGGTTGGATCTCCGGTCTGCAGAACGTTCCGCTGAAAGTTTCCATCATGACTCGTGGTATCATCATCAACTCCTGTCTGGCAGCTGGTCTTGCAGGGGCAGCTATTGCTGATATCGATCCGGCATCAGCTTCTGTTGAGCTTCAGAATGCGATCAGTATGGCATTCATCCTGATCCCGGCTATCGCACTTATCATCGCCGGTGTTCTGATCACCTTTGGTTTCCGCCTGACAAAAGAAAAAGTTCTTCAGTATCAGAGCGAGATCGCGGCAAGAAAAGCAAAGGCTTGATCTGTTAAAACAGAATGATTTGATCAGTGTGCGTTGCGCGGGGATCGGATAAGAGATCCTCGCGCAATTTTTTTAAAAAAAGTCAAAAAAATAAGAAAGAGGGTGTTTTTATGGGAGATTACAGAGAACTAATTGAAAACGAACTTAAAGTTGTGGGTGAGTATCCTGTGCCGGGTATTTATGGAGCGCCAAACATTATTGTTCCGAAATATAATTATCCGATCACTCCTAAAGAGAATATGCTTCGTATGCTGAATGGTGAGATGCCCCTGTGGGTTCCCAACCAGTCCATAGAGAATAATCCGATCCAGCCGCTGGTCATGCCTGACGCAAAGGCCCGTAATTTTGGCGGAACGGACTGGTTTGGTATTCAATGGACGTATGAGCCGCTGTCCCGTGCGGCTATGGTTACTCCCGGAACAAGGGCACTTTCTGATATTGAGAATTGGAAAAAAGAGATCAAGTGGCCGGACCTGGACGCGATAGACTGGAAGAAGGATTATGAAGACAATTATAAGAACCAGATCACATCGGATCGATTCAGCTATTTTGTCATTGTCAATGGACTTTTTGAGAGAACTGCAGATCTGACGAGCTTTGAGGATGCCTTCTGTGCGTTGCTGGAATCCCCGGATGAGCTGACGGAGTTCTATGACAAACTTGTGGACTGGCATATTCGCCTGATGGAGATTGCCCATGATGTATATCATAGTGACATGATCCTGTTCCATGATGATATGGGAACAGAGAGAAGCACTTTCTTTTCACCGAATACGTATCGTGAGTTGTTTCTGCCTCAGTATAAGAAGATTACTAAGGCGGCTCATGATATGGACATGTATATCTGCCTGCATTCCTGCGGATGTATCGGCACACTGATGCCTCAGATCATTGAGGCCGGGTTTGATGCCTGGGAGGGGCAGGACCGTGCTAACGATAAAAAGGCAATTATGGATCAGTATGGAAAGGATCTGGCACAATGTACGTTGTACATTATTCCTGAAGATATGAGCGATGAAGATGCAATTGCGGATATTCATAAGCGAGTTGATGATCTGGGAAGTACGGGACGTTTTGCATGCCGTCTGCGGGATTCAAAAGTGGGAAGAGATGTGAATCTGGCAGAGGAGCTGTATCGTTACAGCCGCAGCAAATATCTGGATATGGCAAAGTGATTTAGAATTGGGCGGGCTTTTTCGGTGAGTAACCTTCGAGGAGCTCGCTTCTTTTTGGGGAGACGGACGGGATAGCTGGAAAAGAGCAGCCTCCTGGTATATCTATAAACCTTGTGCTCCTACTGCGCTCGCTCCGAGCCTGTAGTCTCGGAGTCGTGCTCGATAAAGTCGCCTGCGGTTTATAGATATACCAGGAGGCTGCTCTTTTCCGGCTATCCCTGTTGGTTGTATAAGGACAAAATGTCTGGCAATCAGTACAGCTCCGCAATCTCATAGATCAGTCGTTCGGATTTTTCCCAGCCGAGACATGGATCTGTGATGGATTTGCCGTAGCAGCCTTCGCCGATTTTCTGGCAGCCGTCCTCAATGTAGCTCTCGATCATCAGTCCGCGCACGAAACCGTGAAGGTCGCTGTTGTAGCGAACACTATGGAGAACCTCCTTGCTGATGCGGATCTGCTCCAGATATTTCTTGCCGGAATTGGCGTGGTTGGTATCTACGATGACGCAGGGATTTTTGAGTCCTTTTTCCATATAAATATCGTAGAGATGTACCAGATTTTCATAATGGTAGTTGGGACTGCTCTTACCGAAGTTGTCTACGTAACCTCTGAGAATGGCATGGGCATAGGGGTTGCCGTCGGTCTGTACTTCCCAACCTCTGTACAGGAAGGTGTGGGAGCTCTGAGCGGCCACGATACTGTTCATCATGACGGAGAGGTCGCCGCTGGTGGGATTTTTCATACCTACCGGAATACCGATGCCGCTGGCAGTGAGGCGATGCTGCTGGTTCTCTACAGAGCGGGCGCCGATAGCGGAGTAGGACAGAATATCGGAGATATACCGGTGATTTTCCGGGTACAGCATTTCATCTGCACAGGTCATGCCAGTCTCGCGGATAGCGCGTGTATGCAGATCACGAACCTTTAACAGGCCTTCCAGCATATCCGGAGCTTTGTCCGGATCCGGCTGATGTACGAGACCTTTATATCCGGCACCGGTGGTTCTGGGTTTGTTGGTATAGATACGGGGAATGATAAACAGCTTATCCTTTACTTTCTCCTGTACTTTGGCCAAACGGTAGGTGTAATCCAGCACGGAATCTTCGTTATCCGCTGAGCATGGACCGATAATCAGTATAAATTTGTCGAGGCTTCCGTCAAAGATGGCTTTCATCTCTTTGTCGCGGGCTTCTTTAATGTCTGCAATGGCTTTATCTACAGGGAAGCGCTCCTTGATCTCCTTCGGTACGGGAAGCTTCCGTAAAAAACGCATATCCATTTCCATAATTATATTTCTCCTAATCTGTAAAATAATATTGCTAATAATATTAGCATAGAAGCCGAAAAATGGCAATTGACCTTCCGGAATCTGAAAAGTATTGTAACACGGTTTAACCAATAATGCAACGATTTAACGTATTAAAGAAAAAGGGAATAAACAATATACAGTATCGAATTTTTATATGTGGGAAATAAAAAACTGCTCCGACAAAATCGGAGCAGTTCCTATAGAGTGAAGAACTCTATGCAAACACCGGCGAATCATGTAATTTTTCCGGGGAGTACCAGAGAATATACGATAAAATATAATGCTTAAGAGGATGGGATGCCGGTATTTATGCCTCTTTGGAGATGATCAGGTACGGCACGGATACAAAGACGATGCCGCCGACCATATTGCCGAGAGTTACGAATAAGAGATTCTGGAAGTATGCGCCGATGGTCAATACCTGCTCGCAGGGATGTAACAGACCAACGCCCAGAATGCTCATGTTGGCAATACTGTGCTCGAATCCGCAGATCATGAAGATAAGGATACACCATACGATCATGATCAGTTTGCCGGATTCGCTTTTTAATTTGGTTGCGCACCATACAGCCAGGCAGACACAGATGTTGCAGAGAATACCGCGGGTAAACTGTGCCATGGGTGTCAGCCCCATCTTGGCGGCCGAGGTGTTGGCAAAGAATGCGGCGATATCAGGATTACCGCAGATATTGGTCAATTCAAAAATCAGCACCATGATCCAGGAACCGATGAAGTTGCCCAGATAGCAGACAATCCAGAGTTTAATGGCATCGCCCCAGGTGATCTTCTTTTTGAATGCACCGGCGGATAATACGAGATTGTTTCCGGTGAAAAGCTCACAGCCTGCCATAATGACAAGACTTAAAGCTGCAGCAAAGGTAAAGGACACGAGAAATTTGGTCATGTCAGAGCCCGCTGCTGTGGAAAAACCGCCGATACACATGGCAATGAAGCTGCCGAAAGAAATAAACATACCGGCTACCATGGAAGATACCAGAAATCCCAGAGGATTCTTGGTAAACAGATTTTTCTTGGACACTGCCGCACTGGATAGTGCATCATATTCGGAAGTAAACATAGGATAGTCATCCTTTCTTATATAGTACTGCGTATGGCAGTACTGATATGAATATTACAGGGCCGGGGGTAAACGGCCGGCCCTGTCAGTAACGTCATATAATATGTTTGTGATAAAGTCGGATTAGAACAGACCTGTGATCTTACCGTTCTCGTCTACATCGATCTTCTCAGCAGCCGGAACTTTCGGCAGACCAGGCATGGTCATGATCTCGCCGGTCAGGGCTACGATGAAGCCAGCACCTGCGCTGATCTTTAAGTTACGTACAGTAACCTCGAAGTCAGTCGGAGCGCCAAGCTTGGTAGCATCGTCGGTCAGACTGTACTGAGTCTTGGCTACACAGATCGGGCAGTTGCCAAATCCGAGAGCTTCCAGCTCTTTTGCCTGTTTCTGAGCATTGGCTGTCAGAACAACACGTTTTCCGCCGTAAACTTTCTGAACGATCTGGTTCAGCTTGTCTTCGATGGAACCTTCCAGCTCATAGCTGTAGTGGAAATCAGACGGTTCGTCGCAGAGACGGATTACTTCTTTAGCCAGAGCAACACCGCCTTCGCCGCCTTTTGCCCATACTTCGCTCAGTGCAACGTTAACGCCCAGCTCTTTACATTTAGCTTCTACCAGATCCAGCTCAGCTTTGGTATCTGTCGGGAATGCGTTAATGGCAACTACGCAGGGAAGACCATATACATTCTTGATGTTGCTTACATGTTTCAGAAGGTTCGGCATACCTTTTTCCAGAGCTTCCAGATTCTCGTTGTTCAGGTCAGCTTTGGCTACACCGCCGTTGTATTTCAGAGCACGTACAGTAGCTACAACAACAACTGCGTTCGGTTTGAGACCTGCCATACGGCACTTGATATCCAGGAATTTCTCAGCACCAAGGTCAGCACCGAAACCAGCCTCTGTGATAGCGTAATCACCAAGTTTCATAGCCATCTTTGTAGCGGTAACGGAGTTACATCCGTGAGCAATGTTTGCGAACGGTCCGCCATGAACGATTGCCGGTACATGCTCCAGAGTCTGTACCAGATTCGGTTTCAGAGCGTCTTTCAGCAGAGCTGTCATAGCGCCTTCTGCGTGCAGATCGCCGGCGGTTACCGGTTTCTGCTCAGAAACCTTACCATAAGTATATCCGATGATAATACGGGAAAGTCTTTCTTTCAGATCTTTGATATCGCTGGCCAGACACAGAACAGCCATGATCTCGGAAGCAACGGTGATATCGTAGCCATCCTCACGCGGCATACCGTTGGTCTTTCCGCCAAGACCGTCCACAACGTAACGAAGCTGACGATCGTTCATATCCACGCAGCGTTTCCAGGTGATCTTACGAGGATCAATGTTTAATGCGTTGCCCTGGAAGATGTGGTTGTCGATCATAGCAGCCAGCAGGTTGTTGGCAGCACCGATAGCGTGGAAGTCACCGGTGAAATGAAGGTTGATATCTTCCATCGGAACTACCTGAGCGTATCCGCCGCCGGCAGCACCACCCTTAACACCGAATACCGGTCCAAGAGAAGGCTCACGAAGAGCAACCATAACGTTCTTGCCAAGCTTCTGCATACCGTCTGCCAGACCTACTGTAGTAGTAGTCTTACCTTCACCGGCCGGTGTCGGGTTGATGGCGGTAACCAGGATCAATTTACCGTTGGGTCTGTCAGATTCTTTGAGCAGACTGTAGTCAATTTTTGCTTTGTATTTTCCGTACTGCTCCAGGTATTTGTCATCAATGCCTGCTTTTTCTGCGATCTTGGTGATCGGGAGCATTTCGCATTCCTGTGCGATCTCAATGTCTGTTTTGTAACCCATGATGTTTCTCCTTTCATATTAAAAAGATGAATTTTGGTTCCGGACTTGTCAGAGCACGGTCCGAAAAGGTATAGTATAAAAAAAGCAACATACATAACACACCTATAAGTTATATATGCTGCCCAGACGGTCGGCAAGATATTCTCCGTGACTTCCCTGTGGTTGCTCCACATTTACCGTCAGTCATCACGGAACCGCTTTTGACCGTATGATAGCATGGGGGTAAAAGAGTGTCAAGGTTT
This sequence comes from Lachnospiraceae bacterium, assembly GCA_016301965.1. Taxonomy (GTDB): domain Bacteria; phylum Bacillota; class Clostridia; order Lachnospirales; family Lachnospiraceae; genus UBA11957. The sequence goes on from JAEDOO010000036.1 coordinate 8,485, forward strand.
TAACAGGGGGAAAAGTGATGAAAGCTAAGCACTGCGTATCTGTACGAATTGTAGTATAGATAAATGAGAACAGAAACAAGGGACAGACTTACTATTAATAAGGAGAGATTTATCATGGAAGAAAAAGAAGTGTTTTATAATGGATTCTGTCGTTGTCAGAATCAGGGACGAATCGTACTTTGTGTATATGTAAAGAATGGTGAAAACTGGAAGATTGATGACATCGACTGCGGATATTTTTCCTGTCCCCACGGGGATTCCTGCGAAGTGGCGAAGGCCGTGGAAGAAGGTCTGCAGGGATAAAAAGATTACAAAAATATTACAGATGTGGTTGCAAAAATTTTAAGCCTATGTTAGTATGACGGTGAGTAATTCACAAAATCATAATAAATTGATGTTAAAGTAACGGTATACCGTCGGCAGGGGAGTGTCCGGTCGGTGTACATAAACCACAGCAATGTTTAAATAAGGAGTATGTATGTTTGGAAGAAAAATGAGAGGACTTGCCCTAGTTCTGGCACTGACAATGGCTGCAGCACAGCCGGTATCCGCTACCAGCCTGGATGAGAAACAGAAGGCGCTGGAGCAGCAGCAGGCTAAGACAAAGAGCAATCTGGCCTCCCAGCAAAATAAAATTGATGAACTGGAAAAGAAGAAAGCATCTCTGCAGAAAGAGATCGACAAGATGGATTCTGATCTTGTAGAGCTGATGGCTGAGATCAAGACCCTCAAAGGGGATATCGAAGATAAGGAAGCTGATATTGAGTCTACCAAGGCAGAACTGCAGACAGCACAGGCCGATCAGGAAAAGCAGTACGATTCCATGAAGACCCGTATCGCCTATATATATGAAAACGGAGGCAGTGCAGCCTGGGCGGAGATGATCCTTTCCGATGCCAATATATCCAACCTGCTGAATAAGGCAGAGTATACCCAGGAGATTTACGATTACGACAGAAAAGCTCTGGATACATATGTAGAGACTGTAGAGAATGTACAGCAGCTGGAGAGAGATCTGGAAGACGAAAAAGCTGAGCTTGTTACGATGAAGGAAGAAAATGAGGAAGAAGAGAAGGCATTGAACGCTGCTCTGGAGAAAAAGAAAAAGACCAGCGCCAATTATGCATCTGAGATCAGCGCCGCCGAGAAAAAGGCTCAGGAGTATTCCGATCTGATCCGTCAGCAGTCAGCGCAGATCCGTCAGATCCAGCAGGAGAAGGCAGCGCAGGAGGCAGCCAGAAAGGCAGCCGAGGAAGCAAAGAAACGTGCTGAGGCAGAGAGAAAGGCTGCAGAAGAGGCAGCAAAGAAAGCCGCAGCAGCAAATAAAGGAACTTCCTCCTCTACAAGCAAGCCGTCCGGCGGCACATCTTCCGGAAGCACATCTTCTGGAAGTACATCTTCCGGCAGTTCCTCTTCCGGAAATACATCCTCCGGCAGCACTTCCAAACCGAGTTACAGCGGTAAGGGAAGTTCCGTAGTGGCATACGCTACACAGTTTGTAGGCAATCCCTATGTATGGGGCGGCGAAAGCCTGACCAACGGTGCGGACTGTTCCGGATTCATTAAATCTGTATATGCGCACTTTGGTGTCAGCCTGCCGCATTCTTCTTCAGCTATGAGAAGCTGCGGAGTAGGTGTTTCTTATTCCGATGCTATGCCGGGTGATATCATCTGCTACTCCGGTCATGTGGCTATTTACATGGGCGGTGGTGCTATCGTACATGCCAGCAACAAAAAGGACGGCATCAAGATCAGCTACAATGCGGCATACCGTACAATCTTAGCTGTAAGACGAGTAATCTGATACTACATAATCCCCCTGTCTCTATGACAAGGGGGATTTTTTTTGTGAGTCAGAGGGAAGCAATAAAAATTTGTTTTAATGGGGAAAAATACAAAATGGGATGACATAGTATTTTAAAGCTGTTATAATAAAATTGCTTTAAAAAAATACGTATCAAGAAGGAAATTAAACATGCTTAAATTACTGCCATCGGTTTTATCTGCCGATTTTGCCAATCTCGAGAGAGATCTGGCCTGTATAAAAGAAGCCGGAGTTACACAGGTACACGTGGATGTAATGGACGGAAACTTCGTGCCGAGTATTTCCCTGGGATTCCCGGTGATCCGTTCCATGCGAAAGGTCAGTGACCTGTTTTTTGATGTCCATCTGATGGTGGAGGAGCCGGGACGATACCTGGAAGAGACAAAGGCTGCAGGAGCAGACCGGATCGGTGTCCATGCGGAAGCCTGCTGTCATCTGCACAGAACATTGCAGCAGATCAAAGCGCTGGGCTGTGAGACCTGTGTGGTGTTAAATCCCTCCACACCGCTGACAGCGCTGGATTATGTGCTGGAGGATGTGGATGTAGTGCTTTTGATGACCGTTAACCCCGGATTTGGGGGTCAGGCCTATATTCCTGCCATGACAGAGAAGATCAGACAGCTTCGCCGCATGATCGATGAGCGGGGGCTGGATGTGAAGATCGAGATCGACGGCGGTGTGAAGCTTTCCAATGCAAGGGAACTGATTGAGGCCGGAGCGGAGTATCTGGTGGCCGGTTCCAGCGTATTTAACGGGGAGCCTGAGAAGGCTATCGCCGGATTTAAGGATATTTTTGCCGGATTTGAGGTATAAATAAGGTAACAGCAGCTGATAAATCATCAGCTGAGATATTAATACATTATTTTCCAGGGAGGTAAATAAAAAATGCGTTTTTTCATTGACACAGCAAATGTGGATGACATCAGAAAAGCAAATGACATGGGTGTGATCTGTGGTGTTACCACAAACCCGTCCCTTATCGCCAAAGAGGGAAGAGATTTCAACGAGGTTATCAAAGAGATCACTTCTATCGTAGACGGACCCATCAGTGGTGAGGTAAAAGCTACTACAACAGATGCCGAGGGTATGATCAAAGAAGGCCGTGAGATCGCTGCTATTCACCCGAATATGGTTGTTAAGATCCCCATGACTGTAGAAGGTCTGAAAGCTACGAAAGTTCTGTCTTCTGAAGGCATCAAAACTAACGTAACTCTGATCTTTACTGCCAATCAGGCTCTGCTGGCTGCAAGAGCAGGCGCTACATATGTATCTCCGTTCCTTGGCCGTCTGGATGACATTTCTCAGCCGGGTATCGATCTGATCGAGACTATCGCTGAGATGTTCTCTGTTGCCGGACTGGATACACAGATCATCGCTGCCAGCGTAAGAAACCCGATCCATGTAACAGACTGTGCTCTGGCTGGTGCTGATATCGCTACTGTACCGTACAAAGTAATCGAGCAGATGACAAAACATCCGCTGACAGATCAGGGTATCGAGAAATTCCAGGCTGACTACAAAGCAGTATTTGGTGAATAATTCTAAAATGTTCAAGGCTGGCCGAGTCACCTGGTGATGAGGCCCGAAGAACATAATTCATTTTAAGGAGAATTCCATGACTATTTTAGAACTTCAGAAGATGGCCGTTGAGGTAAGAAAGGGCATCGTTACCGGTGTTCATGCTGCCAAAGCCGGTCATCCGGGCGGATCTCTTTCCGCAGCAGACGTATTTACGTATCTTTATTTTGAAGAAATGAATGTTGATCCGAAGAACCCGAAGGATCCGAAGCGTGACCGTTTTGTCCTTTCCAAGGGACACACAGCTCCGGGTCTGTATTCTGCGCTGGCTCATCGCGGATTTTTCCCGGTGGAGGATCTTAAGACTCTTCGTCACATCGGTTCTCATCTGCAGGGACATCCGTGTCTGCAGCATACACCGGGTATCGATATGTCCAGCGGTTCCCTGGGACAGGGTATTTCCGTTGCCGTAGGTATGGCTCTTTCCGCTAAGCTGAGCGATGAATCCTACCGTGTATACACCTTACTTGGTGATGGTGAGATCCAGGAAGGTCAGGTATGGGAGGCAGCTATGTTTGCCGGCGCCAGAAATCTGGACAATCTCTGCGTGATCGTGGACAATAATGGTCTGCAGATCGATGGTGCTGTAGAAGATGTCTGCAGTCCGTATCCCATCGATAAGAAATTTGAAGCCTTCAATTTCCATGTGATCAATGTGGCAGACGGAAACGATATGAATCAGCTGAAAGCCGCTTTTGACGAGGCTAAGACAGTTAAGGGTCAGCCCACAGCCATCGTAATGAAGACCGTTAAAGGAAAGGGTGTTTCCTTTATGGAGAACAAAGCGGGATGGCACGGCAAAGCTCCCAATGACGAGGAATACGAGATCGCTATGGCGGATCTTGAGAAAGCAGGTGAAGCATTATGTCAGATGTAAAGAAAGTCGCTACCAGACAGAGCTATGGTGAGGCTCTGATCGAGCTTGGTAAAGAGCATGACAATCTGGTGGTACTGGATGCCGATCTGGCAGCTGCCACCCAGACAGGTAAATTCAAAGCCGTTTTCCCGGAGAGACATATCGATTGCGGTATTGCCGAGAGCAATATGATGGGTATCGCCGCAGGTCTGGCCAGCACCGGTAAGGTGCCGTTTGCCAGTACATTTGCCATGTTTGCTGCAGGTCGAGCTTTTGAGCAGGTGAGAAACTCCATCGGATATCCCCATCTGAATGTTAAGATCGGTGCTACTCATGCCGGTATCTCTGTAGGTGAGGACGGCGCGACCCATCAGTGCAACGAGGATATCGCTCTGATGCGTACGATCCCGGGCATGACCGTGATCAATCCGGCAGACGATATCGAGGCTAAAGCTGCGGTAAAGGCTGCTTACGAGATGGACGGTCCCGTATATCTGCGTTTCGGCCGTCTGGCTGTTCCGGTGATCAACGACAATCCGGATTATAAATTTGAGATCGGTAAAGGTGTTGTTCTTCGTGAAGGTAAAGATGTAGCTATCATTGCTACAGGCCTTTGCGTAAATTCCGCTCTCGAAGCTGCCGAGAAGCTGGCTGCAGACGGAATCGATGCCATGATCGTCAATATTCACACCATCAAACCGCTGGATGAAGAGCTGGTTGTAGAAGCAGCAAAGAAATGCGGCAAAGTCGTGACCGTAGAGGAACATTCCGTAATCGGCGGCCTGGGCGGCGCTGTATGCGAGGTGCTTTCCGAAAAACAGCCGACACCGGTGAAGAAGATCGGTGTTTACGATGTATTCGGTGAATCCGGCCCGGCCGTCAAACTGCTTGAAAAATACAAACTGGACGGCCAGGGTGTATACGAGCAGGTAAAAGACTGGATGAAGTAAAGTGTTAGGTGATGAGGCATCCACTGGCATACAGTGGATCCGGCCAAACAGAAAATAATTGAGACAAAAGTTCCGCATCCGTCGGGGTTGGATATATAGTAATTTCAAGCGACTTTAACGAGCACGACTCCGAGACTACAGGCTCGGAGCGAGCGCA
>JAEDOO010000190.1 GCA_016301965.1 Lachnospiraceae bacterium
AGCAGGTGATAACGTCGGGCATCTGACCGGCATTACCCAGAGCCATGATCTTGTTTGCAGCGTCATCCCACGGAACGGACTGATACTCTACATGAATACCTGTCTCCTCCTCGTATTTTGCGAACAGCTTCTCAAAATATCCTGTTCTGCTGTCGCTGGGAGCAACATCCAGAAAGCTCAGTTCTTTTACATCGCCGCTCTCTGCCGGTGCTGCTGTTGATGTCTCAGCAGATGCATCTGCTGTGGATCCTGCTGCCTGGCTTCCGCTGCCACCGCAACCGGTAAATACTGTTGCTGCCATAGCTGCTGCCATGAACAGACTCACCATTTTCTTTTTCATGTGATTTCTCCTCCTCTTAAAAATGGTAAATGATAACTCTATTAAAACCTGGGGTGGTTTACACCCGCAGACGTTTTAATCCCTGTTCCAGGTCAGCGATCAGATTGTCGCTGCCTTCCAGTCCGCAGTAAATGCGGATCAGGCCTCTGCCCACACCCACTTTGGCAACCGCTTCCTCCGATTCGTGAAGCAGGGGCATGATAGCCAGACTTTCGTGTCCTCCCCAGGAGCAGCCTTTGAGAAACAGCTTAAGGCTGTTGGCCAGTTTCACTGCTGTCTCCGGGTTTTCATCCACCAGCTCAAAGCTCATGAGGCTGGTGTGTCCCTTCTGCTGCCGGGCGATAATATCGGCCTGGGGATGGGACTTCAATCCCGTATAATAAACTTTTTTGACCTGTTCCTGCTGTTCCAGAAACTCTGCCACCGCTATACCAGTATTCTGCAAGGTACGGACTCTTGTCTCCAGCGTTCTGAGTCCCCGGATGGTCAGCCAGGCTTCCATGGGACCCATGATACCTCCAAAAAGCTCCCTCTCCTGGGTCATCACAGTACGCATCAGTTCTTCATCCTTGCTCACCAGCACACCACCAATGATGTCACTGTGACCGCCCATGAATTTGGACATGGTATGCATTACGATATCGATCCCAAGATCCAGAGGTTTCTGAAAGACTGGCGTCAGGCAGGAATTGTCAATGTAGGTCTTAAAGCCTCTTCTGTGGGCGATCTCTGCGATAGCCTTCAGATCAACAACTTTAAATATGTAAGTGGCTGGGCTCTCCAGGAGCATCAGATCGGTATTGTCCTGTACCGCATCCTCGATCTCCTGCAGATCCGTACCGTCTACATAGGTAACGGTCATACCGAATTTCGGTCCCAGAACTGTGCTAAACAGCCTCTGGGCAGGTACATAGGTATTTTTCATACAGATCACATGACTGCCGGCCTTACAGGTAGCCATCACCGCCGCAGAAAATGCCGCCATACCGGAAGAAAATACCACCGCCCGGGAGCCATGCTCCAGCTCTGCGATCTTTCTTTCCAGAAGATGCACGGTGGGATTACCATCCCGACCATAAATAAAACTGTCATCGGCAAACACATCAACACGGTTATACTCCTCCACGCTGTCATATGCATGGAGAGAATTCATGAATATCGGAGGCACCACCGCATTCATATAACGGTTGTATTCGTCTCCCGTATGGGTCAGGGCCAGCAGGTCCTGTTCAAGTTCAAAGTCCTCGTTTTTCATCACAAACCCCTTTTCAGTGGTCTGACCACTGATGCCGATTAAAAAACAAATCCCTCTTGTGCAGTATGATGCACATTTACGAATCTGTTTTTCGTTTTTGTTCTCATTTTTCGGCATTTCGCTGTATTTTCCCTGCTTTTTCAGGTGCAATATATATGTTTAAGATACAAAAGAGACTATTTTTTGTCAATACCATTGGCACGTTTTTTATTTTTTGGATGCATTTTCCTCACTTTGCACAGAAAAATCAACCTAAATTTTACATTTGCTTTTGTTGAATGTCACAATAGCCGATGCTATAATACAAGCGCTATGCCGAATGCATATTTTATCGGCCAAATTTTGTCTATTTTTCAGAAAGGAATGAACGATGAGCGAAAAATTCAAATCGACCAAACGATGCTATCTGATCGATCATCATTCTCCGCAGCCTCCCATCGTGCCTCTTGGCCATATGGATATCAAGGAGTATGATCATTTCTTTGAGACTGCCAACATTGACTCTCTGATGGTCTACTGTAAAGATCACTGGGGTGTGACCTATTACGACTCCAAAGTCCCGGGTGCCCAGAAGCATGCCGGTGTCAAAGGAGACTGGATCCGCACCGTGAGAGATAAGACTGCAGAAAAGGGCATCGAATTTGTTGCCTACTACTGTATTGAATATGATGAAGGTGCTGCCAGAAAATTTCCCGAATGGCGTGTCAGAAAAGCAGATGGCACACCGCTGATCCGGGATGATCTGTATGCGAAATGGAGTCTGATGTGCTACCAGACGGGATATAGAGAATATGCGCTTTCCCAGCTGGAGGAGATCATCTCCAACTACCACCCGGATTCTCTTTTCCTGGATATTTTCGGCGCCTCTCTCTGCTATTGCGACAACTGCCGCAGCAAATTCGAGAAGCGTTTCGGCTATATGCTGCCGGAATCTGCTGCCGATATTCAGGCGCATAAAAATGACGTTACCGCTTTTCTGGACGATAACGCTGCTGATTTTTACGATGAGCTGAGCAGACGGTTAAAGGCTATCGATCCTACTCTGGCCATCACCATCAATTTTGCCTGCCATTATCCGAAATATATCCGCGACAAGCTGGACTATCAGTACAGCGAACCGCTGTTAAAGGACAATTGGTTCTCCTCTGCCTATGCGAGAGATACCGCTGTCGGTCTGTATCCTATGCTGGCGCCTGGTGAAGCCAGTGCCGTATACAA
>JAEDOO010000191.1 GCA_016301965.1 Lachnospiraceae bacterium
GACGTTTTATGTATGCACCGATCACCGCCGCTTTTGCAAGCAGACTGCGGCGAATTTCCGGGGTGGATTCCGCTTCATATTGCGTCAGGAGCTGATCCAAAAGCTCTATTTGATGTGCGGTTTGTGCCTGCAGCCGGTCATACAGTCTGTTCTTTTCCCGGACTGTGTTGATCTTTACCTTGGTTTTATAGTTTTCCTGCTCCACATAATTGCTTTCCGAAATCGTTTTCCTGTTTTCCTCCAGCTTTTCCAGCAGAGCGGTAATGTCTGTAATATCTTCCTGCCACAAAACATAACCGCCACCAATCCTGCTGCTTCTGAGCAGAGTGTTGTTATCCAGCATTGCCGCGTCCCTCTCTGCCGATCGCATCATATCCGTCGTCAGCGCCGGTGCGTTTGAAGAGGCATAACAGGTATGATAGTCCGTATCTACGATCTGCGCTCCTATGGACCCGGCTTCAAACAGAACTTTGTAACCGGTATTGGTCTGGATCAGCCCACACTGAATACAGCATTCCAATATTCCGGTGAACATCAGACACTGCGCTGCCGTGATGTCTCCGCCGATAAGCTGCATCCATTCTGCGCCGCTGACATATATCAAGGCATATCCGATAGAACATGCCAGCAGCAAAAACGGCAGATATTTTTTCCTTTGCGAGTGCCGGCACTTGATTAACATGATGACAAATGCCGCGAAAGCGCAAAGTATCTCCCACCCGATTACGAAATAATATCCGAATGCATAGCTCATGTTATCGTCCGTCCATACCTCTCCTTCCGGGAAGGAAAAGACAAGCTGATGGAAATCATTTGTAAGAACCAGCAGCAGACAAAGCACCGTAGGAATATATAATAACAGCAGCGTCGTTTTCGATAACTTTGCGTTCGCGGGCTTACCCAGTGAGACGGCTACAAACACAGAAAACAGCGGGATAAACAACATTGGCAAGTAGTACCAGTACCATAGCTGCCGTTCTATTGAGGCATCGGCTGTAAAAAAGTAATTCGTTGAACGGATAACAAACCAGAAAACCATTAAGCAGGAAACGGAAATCAGATAATGGCGCACCTGTACCTGAATAATCCGTTTACTGACGGAAATTCCCCATCCGATATAAAGGGCGATATAGATAAGCGAGCGGACGATTCCCCCCGGAACAATCAATATATCAAACTTTCCCAAAACGCGTAAAATAATAGCACAGAAAACCATCACGGCTACAAGAAAGCCTGTTTTGTGATTCTGTTTAGTCATGCGGGAACACCTTTCAAAAATGTTTCATTTTGTTTTAATGTAAAATCGCTTAAACCTTACAGTCTAAGCGATTTATTCTATAGGGGAGTTTTTTACAGCCCCTTTTGCATAAAAAGCGAAACTTTTTATGCAATTCAATTCATATCATTTACGTCAATAGGGTCTCCACAATAGGGACAGAATTTGGGAATCGGACCGGGCTCACTGGGAGTCCATCCGCACTTATCACATCGTATACCTGGGCCCTGCTGATATCCTCCCATCTGAGGCTGCTGGCCATACATGCCATTGCCCATCATCTGGGGCTGCTGGCCATATATGCCATCGCCCATCATCTGGGACTGCTGGCCGTACATCCCGCTGCCTCCCATCTGGGGCTGCTGGCCGTACATTCCGCTGCCTCCCATCTGGGGCTGCTGGCCATACATTCCGCTGCCTCCCATTTGGGGCTGCTGGCTGTACATTCCGCTGCCTCCCATTTGGGGCTGCTGGCCGTACATCCCGTTGCCTCCCATCTGGGGCTGCTGGCCATAGGGATTTCCGGTAAGGGCTGCCACAATCTGATTTCCTGTATTTTCCAATTCCATGATTTTTCTGCGCTCATGCTCATCCACGGAAAAACTGCTCAGGCTGAAATCCATATCATCAAACCATGGAGAATTGATTCTCAGTTTGATTTTGTAATCATAGGAATAGGTATATCTTGGCGGTGTATAGCTCTTTGTATTGCCCTCTTTGTCCTTATAGGTCTCTTCATGCCGATTTTCTGTAACGTCGAACTTGCAGCTTGTAACCTGTGACAGGTCCACAATATCAGGATTGTTTTCCACACTCATATTCAAAGCCACTGCAAACTGTCCCTTGGTATCATCCAAAAATACATGGTATCTGTCCCCGGCAAACTCTCTGGTTACCCGAAAAGCCTGTACCTTAGCTTTGTTCGCTTCCCGATAAGCCAACTGCCTTTTGATATCCTCCACAGTGCTGTGCCGGCGTTCTTCGAACCAAGGGGAAAGTTTTTTGGCACATTCTTTGCAAAGGTTTCCGTCATCTAATTTACGGTTTCCCAACAAGCCGATCTCACCGCCGCAGATATCACACACCTTTTTTTCAAACATTTTTCCAAACAAACCCATCTGATTATCCTCCAATTCCATTATTTCATGTACGCCAATCTATCCCGGAAAGTATCTTTGATATTGCTATTTTATCAATTTTTTCCTTTTTCCACAACACCCATATTGGATATTTTCCAAAAATACAGAATCCTTTCTAAACGGAAACATCTGTGCTTCCTCAATATCAGCCGGGGATTTTTCCCATGCGTTTTCGAAATACATTGCTAAAATAATGCTCATCTGCGAAATTCAGCCTGTATGCAATCTCTTTTACGGAAAATCCCGTATTTTCCAATAAAAGACAGGCCGTATCTGTTTTCCTTTCCAGAATGTATTCGTAGGGTGTTTTTCTATAGGCGGCTTTAAACAGCCGTCCGGCATAGCTTTCACACACACTTAAAAAATTTCGAAATCCTTCCATCAAAGTCTCACA
>JAEDOO010000003.1 GCA_016301965.1 Lachnospiraceae bacterium
CTGCACCAATATTATTTCTTTTTTTCAACAAACCTCACCTGGATCGTCGTCCCTCTACCCAGCTCACTATCCAGAATCAGCTCAGCATGATGCTGCTCCACAATATGCTTGACGATAGCCAGGCCGAGTCCTGTGCCACCGGTCTCCTTGGAACGCCCCTTATCCACCCGGTAGAACCGCTCAAAAATCCGTTTCTGATCTTCCTCCGGGATACCGATACCGTCATCTCTAACCTCCACCACGCTCTCATGGTTCTCACTGTACACAGATACCCACACATGACCGCCGGGATGATTGTAACGAATGGCATTGTCGCAGAGATTATACAGCACCTCCTCGATCATGCTCTTGTTTCCTTCGATATTGACCCGTTTCTCCCGCCGGTTCATCGTCAGCTGTACCTGGTGTTTTTCTGCCTGCAGCTGCAGCATCTCTACTGTATTGTCCGCCACGACAGTCAGATTCAGAAGTTCCATCTGGGGCACATCCGTCATCACATCCAGCTTGGAAAGATGGATGATATCATTGATCAGTGACAACAGACGATTGGCATTTTTGTGTATTTCACCGGCAAAACGCCGCGTATCCTTCTCCCCGGCAATTCCGGTTTCAATCAGCTCCGCATACCCGGAAATAGAGGCAAGCGGAGTCTTCAGCTCATGGGAAACATTAGCCGTAAATTCCTGCCTCAGCCGGGCACTTTTTCTGAGCTCCTGATGCTGCTTGTGAATTTTATCCAGAAACGGCTGAATCTCCACATAAGTATGTACCGGCGTATCATCACTCTCCAGATGCATGGCCAGCTGTTCCACCGGCTGGATCATCTGTCGGGCCAAAAGCCTTGCCATCAGCACACTGAGCATAATCATAACAAACAGAAGTACCAGAAGCAGCGGACATACGGTAATCAGAAATTCCCATATACTGTCCGCCTCCTTGGCAACCCTGAGCACCCGTCCATCACTTAAAAGCTCCGCATAATAATAAGTCCGCTTGTCCAGCGTGTCTGACTCCCGGATCACATAACCCGAACCGGTTTTGAGCGCCTCCTGCACTTCCGGGCGGGTAGCATGATTGTCCATGGCACCAATATCCGCATTGCTGTCATACTCAACCTTACCATCCGTATCGATCACCGTAATCCTCATATTGTCGATCTTCGGATCATAATCCTTCTCTACATAATCCAGAAATTCCTGCGTGGACAACAATATATGGGCATGGCTTTTCAGATCATCAATGATCTGGTTCTGAAACTTCCGGTAAAAGATGACACTGGTAAACAATACGGTAAGACACACGCTCAGCGCAGCGATCAGCACCATTCTCGTATAAATCTTTCGTTTCACTTACGGCTTCGCTCCCTTACTCAGTCTTCCTTCTTATAGTTCAGCGTGTAACCCACGTTTCGCACTGTCTGGATCAAACTGCCCTTCTCCCCCAGCTTGTGGCGCAGCGTTTTGATATGCATGTCCAGAGTGCGGGATTCCCCTTCGTAATCAATTCCCCAGATACGGTCAAGCAGCTGGCTTCTCTGCAGAACGATCCCTGAATTACGCAACAGCATCTTCAGCAGTTCATACTCCTTAAATGTCAGTTCCACCACATGGCCGTCCACTGTCACCTGGTGCTTTGATTCCTGCATTTCAATGCCTTCAAAGGACAGCGTGTCTTCTTTCTGCAAAAGATCTGCCCTGCGAAGCATGGCCTTGACGCGGGAAATCAGTTCCATAACCCCAAAGGGCTTGGTCATATAATCATCCGCACCCAGATCCAGTCCTTTAACTTTGTCCAGCTCCGTGGATTTGGCCGTAACCATGATTACCGGTATGCGGAATGTACTCTTTTCTGTCCGCAGCTTCTTTAATATCTCGAGGCCGTCCTTGTCCGGCAGCATGATATCCAGTATGATCAGATCCGGCAGTTTTTCCCTGAGCTGCTGCTCAAACTCCGCCCCACTGGCAAATCCCTTCGTCTCATATCCGGAATTTTTCAGGGCAAACTGCTCGATTTCCCGGATATTCATATCATCCTCAACAATATAAATCGTTGCCATATATCCTCCCGAATAGAAAAATAATTCGTTCTTATTTTACACTGAATAATCAGGATATACTATATTTTTCTTTATAGGTTTTGTATACCTTCATCAGTTCCGTATTGTTACTGTGTTTCAGTTCTCTGCGAACTTCATGGCGTCCGGCGCTGTCTTCCTGCTGCTCCAGTATGCTGACTGCCACATTGGAACAGTGATCCGCAACACGCTCCAGACTATTTGTCAGGTCATTGAGAATAAAGCCCATCTCGATGGTACACCGGCCCTCCCGGAGACGTTCCACATGATGCAGCTTCATCATGTCGCTGAGATCATCTACAACCTCTTCCAACGGTTCTATACGCACCGCAGCTGCCACATCACGGGAAACCAGAAGATCCGCTGTCTGATGCACCAGATCACTGACTGCCGCACAGAGTACACGAATTTCTTTTCTGGCATTTTCCGAAAACTCCAGCTGCTTTTCATGCATTTCCCGGGCACTTCTGGCTATACTGACTGTATGGTCCGATATGCGTTCAATATCGCTGATGCAGTGCAAAAGCACCGACAGATCGTAACTGTCCGCAGCGTTCAGCTCCCGGGTAGAGACCTCCAGAAGATATCGTCCCAACTGATCCTCGTACATATCCACCCGGTTTTCCATCTCCTCCACCAGCTTTTCATCTTCGCTGTTGTAGGTTTCCAGAAGGCTCATGGCCATATCCAGGCTGTTACTGGTCAGTCTTGTCATTTCCGACATAACCTGATTACTGTGCTCCATGGCAAGACCCGGTTGATCTAAAAAGCGGCTGTCCAGAAGGCGGAGACGATTCTCCACTGTCGTGGTTTTCTCTTTGGAACGCACCGTATGACAGGCCAGCCATTCCAGCTGCTTCGTAAAGGGCAGAAGCAGGCAGGTAGCACCAATATTAAAAAGGGAATGAATCACCGCAATACCGGCTGCATTGGCGGATTCACCCAGAAAAGCAAACGGCACAAATACATTAATGGAATAAAAGACAATCATAAATATCGCTGTACCGATTATATTAAAATACAGATGGATAAAAGCCGCCCGCTTGGCATTCTTACTGGCACCCACAGAAGAAATCATGGCGGTCACACAGGTACCGATGTTCTGTCCCATGATAATGGGAAGTGCTGTAGCATAGGATACGGCTCCCGTGGCGCACAATGCCTGTAAAATACCTACAGACGCAGAGGAAGACTGAATCACTGCTGTCAGCACCGCACCAGCCAACAGACCAAGTATCGGATTGGAGAACATCGTCAAAATACCGGTAAATTCCGGCACATCTGCCAGTGGTTTCACGGCACCGCTCATGGTTTCCATGCCACTCATCAGCACGGCAAAACCCAACAGAATACCTCCCACATATTTTTTCTTTTCGTCCTTGACAAACATGTACAGGATGATGCCGATCAATGCCAGAACAGGGGCAAAAGATGATGGCTTAAGCATTTTCAGGAATACGCTGTCTCCCTCGATTCCCGTCAGACTCAGCATCCAGGACGTAATCGTTGTACCGATATTGGCACCCATAATGATTCCCGTGGCCTGGGACAGTTTCATGATTCCTGAGTTGACGAAACCTACCACCATAACTGTGGTCGCAGAGGATGACTGGATTACCGCCGTCACCCCAGCACCCAGCGCCACCGCTTTCAGCGGATTACTGGTGAGTTTTTCCAGAATGTGTTCCAGCTTACCGCCGGATGCTTTTGACAGATTCGCCCCCATGAAATCCATACCGAACAGGAACAGGGCCAACCCTCCAATCATTGTGAGAACACCAAAAATATCCATAAGACCTCCATATTTTTTACATAATATTTACTTTTCACACTAACAAAGCCATATATAGTATGTGCATTATTTATGTAAAATTTATGTAAAAAATACAGATAAAACATTAAAATGATATGTAAAATGGCCGCTGTTTCTGTCAGCTATTACAGAAGCAGCGGCCATTTTTATGATATATCCTGTACATGTACTACAATTTTTCTACAAAGGACTTAAAGGAGGTAAAATCTGCTGAAGGATTATAGACAGCAAGAACCTTCATGATTTCATTCGTGGTATAGACATTTTCATAAATATTGCTGGCTTTTGCGCAAAGACTGTCATAGTCCTGCGCGGAACCGGCCATCCACATATTCTGGGACAGACGGTAGGGTTTTCCACCGTCTCTGACCACTTTCACGTGTCCCGTGATGGCATTATACATGGCAATAAACGCCGGCGCACCCATAGCCTGACATTTGCCCACGATACAGTCTATACTGCTGTTTCCAAAAATATCTTTGGTCTCAAAGGCTTTCCGGTTTGTCTCACTGAAACAGTCTACTGCACCAATTTTCATATTTTTGTTCTGCGCCTCTTCTTTTTCCAGAAGCATATCGTATAAAACTGCCAGTGAGCAGACAGAAATCACGGCATCAGGATCTACGCAGTCCAGTGCCTCTGTGATATTTTTCTGAGAATCCTCTGTATAAAAATAGCCCGGACACAGGTAGACTTTTCCGCCATCGGGATGCTCTGCTGCCAGACAGTTTTCTGAGGACGCTCCCAGTTCATCTGCAGAGGCTGTCAAAATATATCCTACTTTCTGCAGTGCATCCAGAGCTCCCGCCAGCCGCTGCTCATGCATATAATTCCCTGTTCTCACACCGCCATCCAGTAAAAGCCATATTTTCTGTGTATCGCTGACAGTATCATCCTCTTTATTTTGCATGGACTGCACCAGATGTACGCCTGCATCGTATTCATCCTGTGCCGGCAGGATTTTTTCAAAACAGAGCCCCTTTCTCTCCAACATGGTACAGAATGAATCTCTCTGCCGGTCGCCCAGATAGATAAATCCTATCTCCGCTTCGCCCTGCTCCACCAGCTCCAGCACATGGGAAATGCTGCCTTCCCATATTTTCATGCAATATTCCTGACTGTCGTGATCCCGGACAAATGCGGCAAAGCCTGCGGCAATATAATTGCTGACCACCGTAGCGATATGAAAACATGTTTTCTCTTCCAGTTCGGAATATGCCGCAAATTTGCGAAGCATCATCATGATCTGCTGTGACTGATCATACAGAATCTTTCCCGCATCCGTAAGTGCCACGCCGCTGCCGTTTCTTTTAAAAATCCGGTAGCCCAGCTCTTCTTCCAGGCTCCGGATTACTTTTGATACACTGGATTGTGTTGTATACAGATATTCTGACGCTTTGTTAAAACTGCCCATTTCCGCAGCCATGATCACATATTCCAGCTGTTTGATCTCCATTTTTTCTCCTCTTTTCAATGAATCTGTTGTTCGTTGAAACCAAGTATAAAGTGGAGATATTCTTTTTTCAATATTGTTCCTATAACAAATTGTTATAGGATAAATCACGATTACCTTTACTTATCATGCGTTCCTGTGATCGAAAATGTAACCCAGTCTGCGATATTGCAGGCATGATCACCGATACGCTCCAGATACTTGGCAACCATAAGAAGATCCATAGCCTGATCGCCCACCTGCGGATCTTTGTGAATCATGGCAATCAGCTCATTTTTGATGGTTTCAAACAGGTTATCCACCACATCATCGTTGGCGATAACCTCATGAGCCTGTTTAATATCCTTATTTACAAAAGCCTCAATACTGTTGACCAGCATGACTGAGGCCTCTTTGGCCATTTCCTGAATATGTTCCAGCTTTTTGATATACGGCTTGTCCGCCATCAGTATGGCCATCTCAGAAATATCGCTGGCATGGTCGCCGATACGTTCCATATCCGTAATCATCTTTAGTGCGGAAGATATCACCCGCAGATCCCGTGCTACCGGCTGCTGCTGCAAGAGCAGCTTCAGGCACAGATTCTCAATAACTTTTTCCTGCTGGTCGACATCCTCATCGTACTCGATAATCCTTTTGGCAGCCTCCGTATCCTGACGGATCAGAGCAGTAATGGCTTCCTGGATGGCCTTTTCAATCATGCTTCCCATCTCGATCAGCTCATCATTCAGCTGAACCAGCTGACGGTCAAATCTGTTTCTCATCTTTTCCTCCTCCTTAACCGAACCGGCCGGTAATATAGTCTTCTGTTTTCTTTTCTTTCGGCATGGAAAAGATCTGCTGGGTATCGCCGTACTCTATAATCTCACCCAGAAGGAAGAAAACGGTCTGGTCGGATACACGGACTGCCTGCTGCATATTGTGGGTGACCATAACAATGGTCAGCTTATCCTTCAGCTCCATGGAAAGATCCTCGATCTTGGATGTAGAAATAGGATCAAGAGCAGAAGTGGCCTCATCCATCAAAAGCACCTCCGGATCCACCGCCAGAGCCCGGGCAATACAGATACGCTGCTGCTGTCCGCCGGAAAGACCCATAGCGTTTTTCTGCAGACGATCCTTTACCTCATCCCAGATAGCTGCGTCCCGCAAAGAACGCTCTACGATCTCATCCAGCTGCGCTTTATTATGAATACCGTGAGTTCTCGGTCCGTAGGCAATGTTATCATAAATACTCATGGGAAAAGGATTGGGTTTTTGAAACACCATGCCTACACGTTTACGCAAAGCGTTGACATCCATATTTTTATAGATATCTGTACCGTCAAGCGTTACTTTACCGTCGATCTTACAGCCCTCAACCAGATCATTCATCCGGTTCAATGATTTTAAAAGCGTAGATTTACCGCAGCCGGAAGGGCCGATAAATGCGGTGATCTTATGTTCCGGTATGGGAAGATTGATATTTTTCAGGGCATGAAAACTGCCGTAGTGCAGATTCAGCTCCTCTACCTTCATTTTATCCATGTAAAAATCAGTTCCTCTCTTTCGTTATGCGGTCAGCCACCGCCTTTGACCCCAGATTCAGAAGCAGCACCAATACCAGCAATACCACCGCAGTCGCATAAGCCTGGTCCGTATACAGACCCTCGTTTGACAAAAGATACATGTGTACCGCCAGCGTACGGCCGGAATCCAGCGGACCTGCGTATTTATCCGTAATTGTACCTGCTGTGTAGATCAATGCCGCCGATTCACCTACGATTCTGCCGATTGCCAGAATGATACCGGACAGAATACCCGGCATAGCCGTAGGAAGGATCACTTTGAATACTGTTCTTAATTTTCCTGCACCCAGTCCATAACTGGCTTCGCGGAAAGTATCCGGTACCGCCATCAGAGCCTCCTGTGTCGTCCGAAGAATCGTTGGCAGAACCATAATGGCAATAGTCAAAGCACCCGCCAGCAGGGTTTTTCTCAGATGACAGGCCTCCACAAAAAACAGAAGGCCAAAAAGTCCATATACAATAGAGGGAATACCGGTGAGCGTTTCTGAAGTAATACTCGTCAGTGCCACCAGCTTGCTTCCTTTTTTTGCATATTCGTTCATAAATACAGCGGCAAAAATGCCCAGCGGCACTGCCAGCAAAAGTCCCATAAGCGTAAGCTCGATCGTATGCAGAAGAGAGGGCACAATCGACTGGTTGTCCGTAGTATAATGAAGAGAGAACAGTCCCAGGGACAGATTGGGAATACCTTTTATCAAAATATAAATAACGATAAATAACAGTACTGCCATTGTCAGAACCGCTGCAAGCTTCACCAGGAATTTCCACAGTACAGCTTCAATTTTTCTGGTTTTACTCATCATGCTTTCCTCCTTTTCAATACAGAGAAGGACAGATTGATGATCAGGATAAAGACAAACAGGACAACACCTGTAGCAATCAGTGCTTCTCTATGCAGTCCGGTGGCATATCCCATGTCCATAACAATATTTGCAGTCAGCGTTCTGGCTCCTTTTAGAATACCTGCAGGCATACGTGTCTGGTTTCCGCAGACCATTACCACTGCCATGGTCTCACCCATTGCCCGTCCGATTCCCAGGATAATACCGGCCAGGATACCGGATTTTGCTGCGGGGAGCATAACGCTGAAAATGCTTCTTTCGTGGGTGGCACCAAGCGCCAGGGCTCCTTCATAATAACTTTCGGGAACAGCCCGGATCGCCGGTTCGATCACACCGATAATAGTCGGCAGGATCATGACACCCAGAAGGATAGAAGCGGTCAGTATGCTGTTTCCATCTCCGCCGAAAACATTGCGGACCATGGGTACCAGCACTTTGATACCAAAAAATCCATAGACAACCGACGGAATGCCTGCCAGAAGTTCTGTGGCGGGTTTCATCACCCGATACAGTTTTCTGTTGCAGAATTTTGCCATATATACCGCTGTCAAAAGACCGATCGGCACACCGATCAGGATAGCGCCGCCGGTAACATAGATACTGCCCATGATCATCGGCAGTATGCCATACTTATCGTTTCCCGGCTTCCATGTGGTTCCTGTAAAGAATTTCAGGGGACCGATTTTCGCGATCCCCGGAATTCCGTTAGCAAACAAGAACACACAGATCAGTATGACTGCCAGGATAGAAACGCAGGCACAGAGGGCGAATACCACCTGCATGATGCGTTCTTTTGCCTGTTTCATCGCTGTTTATTCCTCCGTAATGTCATCCCATGCGGTTACATTGCCTGTGTAAATGTTCATCACCTGATCTTTTGTCAGATTGGTGATCGGATTTTCTTTGTTAACGATTACAGCAATACCATCGTTAGCAATTACGGTGTTGGTCAGTCCGGCTGCCAGTTCCTCATCTTTAAGTTCACGGGAGGCCATACCGATGTCGCAGGTACCTGCTGCTGCGTCATTCATACCTGTGGTGGAATCGCTGGTCTGGATCTCGATATCTGCGCTCGGATTAACAGCAACATAAGCCTCTTTCAGTTTTTCCATGACAGGAGACACGGAAGAAGAACCACCTACTACAACTTTTTCTGTAGCACCGCTGCCGCTGTAGGGCTCTGCATTCTGGTCAATGGCAATATAACCATTCTCTTCGATGATTGCCTGACCGTCAGAAGAAAGGATATAGCTGATAAAATCTTTAGCGGAATCGCTTACGGTATCCAGTGTGGCGATATTAAAAGGACGGGATACGGTATATGTACCGTTTGCCACATTTTCTGCTGTGGCATCTACACCTTCGATCTGTACAGCTTTTACGGTTTCATTTAATGCGCCAAGAGATACATAACCGATGGCCTGCGGATTTCCTGCCACTGTAGACAACATAACCTCTGTACTGTTAGTCACTCCGGCATCCGGTGTGGTCATATCCTCTTTTTCACCTGCATCGTTTTTCACTTCAATACCCATAAGCTCGATGAAAGCACCTCTGGTACCGGAACCGTCCTCACGGGTCAGGATGGAAATGTCTCCGGTCATCTTTGCTGCTGCCGGTGCTTCTTCTGCTGCAGATGCTGCAGTATCTGTTGTATCTGCTGCAGATGCTTCTGTATTATCTGTTGTCTCAGCAGAAGCCGGTGCGTCTGCCGGTGCCTGGGATGAGCTGCTGCCGCATCCTGCCAGTGCTGCTGCTGCCATAGCAGCTGTGATTACCAATGCTGCGAATTTCTTTTTCATAACATTTTTCTCCATTTCTTTGCTTAATTTGCTTATTTCCTCAGAGTTTTTACTGCCCAGCACAGATAGCCAAGCCCAAACGCCGGGATCAGTAAGAAGTTAATCAAAATATCTGTCATTGTTTTGTCCCCCTTACAGTGACAAAGAATACAAAAAAAAAAGAATACCCGCTATCAATAAGACGAGTATTCTCTGTAAGTTCTTTGTAAAATAAAAAAAGGGGAATTTTTACTTTTTTGATCAACGGACACAGATATAGACCATAAAAGCAGCATACATGCAAAGCATCACAACACCTTCACTTTTGACGATCTTACCCTTTGACCAGGCAAGAATCCAGACGATCACACTGGCTCCGATCAGAATGGCCGCATCGATCAGATTTTCCATATACATAGTCACCGGACTGATTGTCGCAGCCAGTCCCAGGATCAGCAGCACGTTAAAAATATTGGAGCCGATCACATTGCCCACAGCCATATCCAGTTCATGCTTTCTGGCAGCCACCACAGAAGTCACCAGCTCCGGAAGGCTGGTGCCCATGGCCACGATGGTAAGTCCGATCATATTCTGGCTGAGGCCAAAACTTTCGGCAATGGCAGACGCACCGCCCACCACAAAATCTCCACCATATTTGATAGCAAACATACCGCCAAGGATATATACGACACATCGCCATCCAGACAGCTCTTCTTTTTCTCCCTGTCCATCCTCATCCGAAACGCCATTTTTGGCCTTCAGCGCAGTGTACAGCATATACCCAAGATAAAACGCAAAAAGCACCAGAAGAACGATACCATCTTTGCGATCCAGCTTCATGCCGAAATAGCCCAGCCCGATCATCCCTGCCGTACAAAGTACTGAGAAGGGAAATTCTCTCTTCATGGTCTCCTTTTGCACCAAAAGCGGAGCAAATAACGCGCAGGCTCCACACACCACCAGCAGATTAAACAGATTGGATCCCAATACATTACCGATGGCCAGTCCGTTATTATTCCTCATAGCCGCTGTCACGCTGACTGCGCACTCCGGAAGGCTCGTTCCCATAGCCACGATCGTCATACCGATAATTATGGTAGGAACATGAAGCTTTCTGGCCACCGCCGAGCTTCCTTCTACAAAAACATCTGCCCCTTTGATCAACAGCAGAAATCCAACGATCAGGTAGCCCACTGCGAAAATCATTTCTTTCATTTCATCATCCCCCTGTCCTCGCAGACACAAAGCCGATGCATGGCTCTCGTGGCCATAATATACCGGGCCTGCACTGTTAAGGTATCCTGGCGGTCTGTATCTGTCACCGCATATACAGTCTCAAATTCCAGTCCTTTCGCCAGATAAAACGTAGTGACCGTCAAGCCTGTACAGAAGCGGCTTGTGTCTCTGTCAACATAGGAAAGCAGATCCTCCGAAACTCCCTGCTGTACAAAAAGCTCCCGCAGCTTCTCATAGGCATCTTTCGCCTCTTTTTCTGTCAGAAACAGGGCAGCGGCCGTTTCCGTTTGTACGGCATGCTGTTGAAAATCTCCGGCAATACACGCTAACGTGTCTTGGCGGTCAAAGGCCGTATTACATTTTACCGCCTCTCCGCTCCGGGCAAACAGCTCTATACCCTCAGCCCCGGTCAAGGATGCGGCATATGCCGCAATGGGCTGGGTATTCCGGTAACTCTTATTCATCTCAATCTTTCGGATATGCTTTCCAAAAATCGAAGGCAGGAACTGGGTCACATCCTGCAGCGCAGTATCCATAGTCTGAGCTTTGTCACCCAGAATCGTCATGGGGCAGTCAAACAGCATGCGCAATATCTCGTACTCCAGATACGTGTAATCCTGCATTTCGTCAATGACCAGATGCCGGATAGAAGTATCCCGCCCGCTGCCGGTAAGGATCAGTTTGAGATACAGCATGGGATACACATCTTCATAAGAAAGCTTTCTCTGTTCATATCTTCGATGCGGCAAAGGCGAAAAGCCCTGTTCTTCCAGAAAGCGACTGTATAGAATATAGATATCCTTTGTCTCATACATGCCGTCAAAAAGGACCCGAACACGATCGTTCTCCTCCTGAGAAAGCTCTTTTGCTGTCAGTGTCTCATATTCATCCACTATATATTCACGCACCGCGTCCATTCTGGTCAAAAGCGGATATTCCGTAAATTTTTCATAAAATAGTGTCTGAATTTCCTGCTCACTTTTATGAAAATTTTTGATCGATACCGGAGAAAAGTCCATAAGTTCCGCTTCCAGCTGCATCACATACCCATACAGACTATCCATAAACTCCCGGGACTGTTTGATCTGAAAGCTGCCGTCATCCCCGCCGGCCAGAAGCCGTTCCAGACGGTCGTAACGATCCTCGCAGTCGTTTACCGTGTCGTTCAGCCGACGATAGGCAAAAGTATCCAGACTCATCTCACGGATCGGCTCTTCTCCCAGCTCCGGCAAAACATGGGAAATGTAATCAGAAAACACACTGTTTGGCGACAGGATCAGCACATTCTCCGAGCGAAGGTTCCTACGGTCATGGTACAAAAGATAGGCAATTCTGTGCAAAGCCACCGAAGTCTTGCCGCTGCCGGCCACGCCCTGAATCACCATGATCCGGTCTCTGGTGTTGCGGATGATCTCATTTTGCTCCTTCTGAATCGTGCGAATAATGTTTTTGAGCTTCGTATCACCGCAGCCGGACAGCTCCTCTCTAAGTACTTCATCATCTATCTTTACATCGCTTTCTATAGCATAAATAAGCTTTCCGTGGCGAACCTTATACTGCCATTTTGCAGTTATTTCTCCCCGCATCTCGCCTCCCGGGGCGTCATAGGATGCCGGTCCACTGTCATAATCATAAAACAGACTGCTGACGGGTGCTCTCCAGTCGTAGATCAGGGGCACACTGCCTTTTTCCGGAGAAAAAGTTCCGATACCAATATAAAAGGTCTCCGGATCATCCTCTCCTTCATACACAAAATCCACCCTGCCAAAATACGGTGAATCCAGCATTTTTTTATACCGGGCGTGCAGACTGTGCTGCTGGGCATTGGCATTGATCTGATTTAACAATGCCTGCTGATTATCAAAATTTTCATACCCGTATTCATCCATCTCCGTATAATTTTCCCAATAATACTCGTGCATGGCCTCAACTTCTTTTTCGCCTTCAGTGATCTGACGAGTAAGCTTCTCCAGCCGCTTTTGTATCAGGGCCAGCACTGTGTCCAGAAATCTCTGATGTTCTTCCATGGTCTCTCTCCATCCTGACATAATAGGTTATATTATAATCGTTTTCTTCAGAAAGTAAAAGGGAAATCTCATGACAATATATACGTAAAACGTATAAAATTTTTTGAAAGAGAAATTGCTTTCTTCCATATTTTATCTTATACTATATTTGCAATGCCATGCATTGTGTAAAAAGTATAATCATTTTTATATAGGGGAGAACAAAAAAACATGGGCACCTTTAATGAGACAGATTTGGGAAAGCGGGTTAAACAGCTTCGTCTGGAGCATCATCTCACCCAAGATCAGGTAGCAAAGGTCCTGCACGCAACTCCGGGTTATATCAGTAATGTAGAAAATGGACGTACCGCCATGTCCCTTCGCATGCTGATGTATTTCGCCCGACTTACCGGCACGACACTTGACTCTCTGGTAGGCAGTATGGATGAATCCTACACAGCGACAGCTCTTGATAACGAGATCCTTTCCCTGCTTTCCGACTTCACCGATGAAGAAAAGCGCAAACTGATCAAAACAATCCAGATGTGGAAGGAGAAATGACAATGTTAGAAGCACTGAAACAGCAGGTTTACGAAGCCAACATGGAATTGCCTAAGCGCAAACTGATTACTTACACTTGGGGCAATGTCAGCGGAAGAGATCCTGAAACAGGATATTTCGTAATCAAACCCAGCGGTGTTGATTATGATCAGCTGACACCGGATGACATGGTTGTCATGGATCTGGATGGCAACAAGATCGAAGGAAAATACAAACCGTCCTCCGATACGCCGACCCACATTGAGCTCTATAAGAAATATCCGGAAATGGGTGGTATCGTACATACCCATTCTCCGCAGGCTACCGCATGGGCACAGGCCGGACGCAGCATCCCGCTGTATGGCACTACCCACGCTGATTATTTCTATGGACCGATTCCCTGTGCCAGAAGTCTGACCAAGGAAGAGATCGAAGGCGCATACGAAGCCAACACAGGAAAAGTCATTATTGAGACTTTTACAGAAGGAGACATCAATCCGATGTTCACACCGGGTGTGCTTTGCTGCAACCACGGAGTTTTCACCTGGGGCAAAAACGCTGCTGAAGCAGTGCACAACGCTGTCGTTGTCGAGGAAGTTGCCCGTATGGCAACCTTGACCGAACTGATCAATCCGAAAGTGCAGCCGGCTCCGGATACCATCCGTGACAAACACTTCTACCGTAAACACGGCGCCAACGCCTATTATGGACAGTAATTGATCAAAACCGCATAAAATGAAAAGTCAGGGTAAACAGATACCGGGGAAAACAAAAGTGTCTGCTTACCCTTTCTTTTGCATACCACAAAAATATGGACAGAGCCGCACCGCCAGTCTATGCATCAGCTCCCCTCGCTCACAGATCTCATCCAGAACCGCCAGCTGTCCGGTGCACGCAATGACAAAATAAACCGCCTCTTTTGAAAAACTGTACAAGGGATCTGTCACTATATCTTTAAGGCCCACATCATAAAGCTCCATAAGCGCAAACATTGCGTCTGTCTGGGGATAACTGAGCCCTCGCTCGTACTTATAAACCGCCTGTACAGAGCCAAGCTGAAGAAAATCCCGAATCTCCTCAGCAGTATAATGATGTTCCTTGCGCAGCCGCCGCAGATTGCGGCCGATCACTTTGAGATCATATTCCGGTCTATTTCGCAGTGCCATCGCAAAACCCTTCTCCTTTGATGGTTTTTTAAGTATATCACTCCCTGATCCAACTGTCATTGAACTCATAGTTCAAAAAAGCACCAGCCTCCCAGAGACTGATGCCGCTTCCTTTTTCTTATACAAAAACCCGCTGAATGCTGTCATAATGCAGAAAGATTCCCTGTTCAGCCAGTTCCTTGATCTCCTCTACTGTGGCCAGACGATAGCCATCCGTCTCTTCCGTCTGCAGCTTCAGATCTTCCTCTGTAAAATCCAGTACAAAACGATATACATCCACAAAATAATTGTCGCCTTCTCCCGGATTTTCCCGATGGTAGGTAAACACATAACCACCTTCCGCGCCACTGACATCCAGGCCCGTCTCCTCTCGTACTTCCCGAAGCACAGCATCATAGGATTCTTCCCCAGCCTGTACCGCTCCACCGGATACTTCCCACCAGCCGGGTGCCCAGGCCTTTGTCATCACTCTTTTGGTGATCAGATAACGGCCATCCGGGCGAACCACCACGCCAAGCACCGATAAATGGTACTCTCCGTCTTTCAGACACCAGTCATTTCTTTTCATGAGACGTCCGGTGCGTTTTTTTTCCGCGTCATAAATATCCCAGTATTCCATAATCTACTCCTCTTTCGTCCTATTTTCCAATACGGATATGGGGTTGATGCTCTCTGAACCAGTCCAGCGTCTCCATAACATACGCTTTATAATCCGCATGAAGCCGCCACACCTTTCCTGAGGGATCCCCAATACACAGACTTATCTCCTCATGCGAAAAATCTCCACCCTCACTGACCTCGGTCATCAGATAGGCATTGACAATATCTGTATACCGTATACATTTTGTATGGAAGAAATATCGATGTACCAAAAGAGTATCTCCCAAACGGATTTCTCCCATATTTATACCGTTTTTCCTCACTTTTCTAACCTCTTCTTTAGAAGGGCATTCACCATATAAACATTTCATTCTCTGTTCTCTTCCCTGTAAAAAACAATCTCCGTAACGAATTGATTATATAAAATTCGCGTAAAAAAGGCAATCCCATTTACGAATTTGGCCTTTTCCCGTATAATACACCCTATACAGGAGGTGAACATCATGCACAGAAAAAAACGCTCTTTCTTTCCGATCACTCTTCTTCTCTGCCTGCTCTGTCTGCTGCTTCTTGGGTTTCGGCAAGGACCTTTCTCTGCAGACAGTTCTTTTTCTCTGCCTAACATACTGCATTCTCTTTTTTCAGAAAAGACACAAGATTCCTCTTTGCCAGAGACATCCTGCTCAGCTGTCGAATCTGTTATTTCTGAAGCTTCTTCCTCTGTTTCTGAAGTATCTGTTCCCGAGGAAAGCACTTCCGCAGCTTCCTTTGCTATACCCGTAAAGGATTCGGACAGCTGCTATGCCTATTATTACCAGCAGCTTCCTGACTCGCAGCAAAGTCTCTATCATCAGCTGTATTCATGTGTTTCTGAACGAAAAGAGAGTGTGACCCTGTCGGTTACCGACTCAGATACCGTACATAAAGTCTATCATTTTGTACTGTATGACCATCCCGAATTATTCTGGTGCGTAGGCAGCAGCAAAAGTCAGGTATATTCCGACAGGATCGAATTTATGCCGGAATATTCCCTTTCAGCAGAAGAGATAGAAAAGAGGCAAGAGGAAATTGAACAACAGGCAGCGCTGTGCCTGTCCGGACTTTCCGCATCGGCCACCGACTATGAAAAAGTGCGCTATATCTACACCTGGCTCATTAACACTGTAGACTATGACGAACATGCCAGTGATAATCAGAATATTTACAGTTCTCTGGTGGGGCATGCCTCTGTCTGCGCCGGCTATGCTAAAGGAATGCAGTTTCTTTTGAACCGCCTGTCCGTTCCCTGCATTTACCTGACCGGCACACTCAAAGATGGCGGCAGCCATGCCTGGAATCTTGTATGCTGTGATGGCAGCTGGTACCAGACTGATGTCACTTTCGGAGATCCCGTATTTACGAATACAGAAGAAATGCCCAGAGACAATCTGAGTTTTGCCTATCTCTGCTGCACAGATGCCCAGATTCGCGGATCTCACCTTCCCGATGAGGAAGTCAGCTATCCTGCCTGTACTTCTATGGATCTTAACTATTATGCTCAGAATGGCTGGTTTATATGGATATGTGATGAAGCGGATCTGACGAACCGTATCTCGACTGCCATAAAAAATGGCGAAGACGGTTTTACCTTGCAGTGTGCCAACAGTGAGGTCTATAGAGAGGTGTGTGATCTTCTTCTCGATACCGTCATCCCGGCAGTAAGTCAGACATATATGGAAATACATGATCTGAAGCAGGTGAACTACAAATACAGCAAGGATGCGGATATGCTGATTTTCAGTCTTTTCTGGACGGCAAATTAACTATTCATTCCGCAAAACATAACTTGCGAAGAAAGCACCGCCCCGGCTGGGGGATGGGCCATATAGGAAA
Organism: Lachnospiraceae bacterium; assembly: GCA_016301965.1. Taxonomy (GTDB): domain Bacteria; phylum Bacillota; class Clostridia; order Lachnospirales; family Lachnospiraceae; genus UBA11957. The sequence continues at coordinate 16,952 of JAEDOO010000003.1, forward strand.
CTTTTCAAGCGACTTTTCGAGCACGCAGGTCGAGACTACAGGCTCGACGCGCGCGCAGGTGGAGCGCAGAAAAGTTTCCTATATGGCCCATCCCCCAGCCGGGGCGGTACTTTTTTCGTACACAACCTAAACCTTATAAAATAGCCTCCAACGGCACAATCTCAATTCCTTCAGCCGTCAATGTCTCACGGATTTTCTTCACAAAGGCCAAAGCTTTCACTCCATCTCCATGCACACACACAGAATCTGCCTTAATCGGAATATCCTTACCTGTGATTGCCGTAACCTTCTGCTCCTTGATCATCCGTACTACGCGGGCAATCGCCTCATTCTCATCCGTGATCATAGCGCCCTCTTTACGACGATTCACCAGAGAACCATCCTCCTCATAAGCCCGATCCGCAAATACTTCACGGGCTACTTTCAGACCCATATCCTCTGCCGCATGAACCAGCTCACCGCCGGACAGTGCCATAACGATCAAATCCTTATCGTATTCGTAAATAGCCTCACAGATAGCTTTTGACAGAGCATAATCCTTGCCTGCCATATTGTACATGGCACCGTGCGGTTTCACATGCTGCATTTTTACGCCATGGGCCTTACAGAAAGCATCCAGAGCGCCCAGCTGATACAGTGTGTAAGCCTTTGCCTCCGCCGGAGACACATCCATATTTCTGCGGCCAAAACCCATCAGATCCGGAAATCCCGGATGGGCGCCCACACGGACACCGGCCTCTTTTGCCATAGCGATCGTCTTATTCATGACCAGCGGATCTGATGCGTGATAGCCGCAGGCCACATTCGCCGAAGATACTAATGGCAGAATATCCGCATCCATTCCCAGCGTATAACGGCCAAAGCTTTCTCCCAGATCGCTGTTTACATCTACTTTATACATGTAATCTTCATCTCCCGTTTATTTGATATGCATGATATTTTCAATAAATCCGGTATCCGCCTTTCCTTCCACGAAAACCGGATGGTGAATGATCTGATACTGGAAATCCAGATTGGTCTCCACACCCAGGATAACCATCTCATCCAGGGCAGCACTCATTTTTCTGAGAGCTGCGTCTCTGTCCGGTGCATGCACGATAACCTTGGCGATCATGGAGTCATATTCAGAAGGAATCCTGTATCCGGCATAAAGTCCGCTGTCCACACGCACACCATTTCCGGCGGGAAGATGCATATGGGTCACCACACCGGGACTGGGCATAAAGTTCATGGATGGAATCTCCGCATTGATGCGGCATTCAATGGCATGTCCTTTAAGCTCGATATCCTCCTGGGTAAAACTTAAGGGCTCGCCCATAGCCACACGGATCTGCTCAATGATCAGGTCTGTACCTGTCACCATCTCTGTTACACCGTGTTCTACCTGGATACGTGTGTTCATCTCCATGAAATAAAACTCTCCTGTAGGAGCTACGATAAATTCGATAGTACCCGCATTTGTATATCCCACCGTCTTTGCCGCCAGAACGGCATAACGATTCATTGCTTCTCTGGTCTCGGCACTGATGGCCGGTGAAGGGGATTCTTCGATCAGCTTCTGGTGATTTCTCTGCACAGAGCAGTCACGTTCGCCCAGAGCCACCACATGTCCCTGGGTATCTGCCATGATCTGGATCTCCACATGGCGGGGATTCTGCACAAAGCGTTCGATATACATGGTATCATCGGCAAAAGCATTGGCGGACTCCCGCTGTGCCATATTGAACTGGAATTCAAATTCATCCGGGTTTTCTGCCACACGCATGCCTTTACCGCCGCCGCCGGAGGAAGCCTTGATCATGACCGGATATCCGATCTCTTCTGCCAGCTTAGCGCCTACTTCCGCGTCATACACCGGTTCCTTCGTTCCCGGAACCACGGGAACTCCCGCTTCCATCATAGTGGAACGGGCCTGGGATTTGTTGCCCATTTTATCAATAACCTCGGCGGTAGGACCGATAAAGGCAATACCGTTTTCTTCACAGCGGCGCACAAACTCACTGTTCTCCGAGAGGAATCCAAAACCAGGATGGATGGCATCGGCACCTACGTTTTTGGCAGCCATAATAATGCGATCCATATTCAGGTAACTGTTTTTTGCCGGACCTTCACCGATACAGACTCTCTGGTCCGCCAGCTGCACATGCAGGCTGTCCGCATCTTCTTTAGAATAGATGGCAACGCTGCGGATGCCCATATTGCGGCAGGCACGGGCTATACGAACTGCAATTTCGCCGCGATTGGCAATCAGGATCTTGTTAAACACAGTTCTCCCTCCCTATTATAATTTCTTTACTCTAAACAGCGGCTGTCCATACTCCACTTTCTGCTCGTTGCTGACAAGAATAGCCTCGATCTCGCAATCATATTCACACTGGATCTCGTTCATCAGCTTCATGGCTTCCAGAATGCAGACGGTCTGTCCACTCTTTACATGATCACCAACGCGCACGAAAGCCGGTACATCCGGAGCTGCGGCAGAATAGAAAGTACCAACGATAGGTGAAGTAATGTATAATGCTTCATCTTCCGCCTCATCCGCGGGTTCTGCCGCTGGTGCCACAGCTGTCTGCGGTGCTGAGGCTGCCATAACCGGTGCCGCACCGCCAGCAATTACCGGCGGATTATCCAGCTTGCTCATGCTGATCTTGATATCTCCCTCCTTGTAGGTAAACTGTGTCAGTGATGATGCCTCAACCAGTTTGATCAATCCTTCAATTTTTTCTAAATTCATGTTTCTTTACTCTCCTTTTTCTATGCAAACAGTTTACTGATACGTTTGGCCACCAGCCGGCAGTCCAGCACCTCCTTACAGGGGGTATGGATCTGGCTTCGCATAGCCACATACTGTTTTTCCTCCTCCAGATACAACCTCTGTGCTTCCTCTACGGTAATCGCCTGGAAACGGACTTTGTGATCTGTCTTTCTCTGCACCAGCTTCGGAATGTCCACTGTGGCTACCGTGGCGATCTTGGCATAACCGCCGGTAGTCTGGCGGTCAGCCAGAAGAATAATAGGTTTGCCATGGGCCGGTACCTGAATGGAACCGAAGGCAATACCATCGGAAATAATATCCGAACCATTCTTCGATGCGATAAACGGCCCTTCCAGACGACAGCCCATGCGGTCAAAATCACTGGTTACCGTGTAGGTTTCACTGAGCAATGTGTGAATCCCCTGTTTCGTAAACATATCATCCTGGGGTCCCATAACTACCCGCAGGGTAACTTCTTCCTCATCAAACTCATCCAGATCAAGCTTACGGGATAAAAAGTACGGCAAATATCTTCTCTTGATACGGAATCCGATATAATCTTCATCTTTCAACTTTCTTCCCTTGTACCCGCCGATCTTGCTCTTTAAGTTTGTACAACGGCTGCCCATCACCACCGGAATATCCAGATAACTTGAAAAGGCAATATAGCCCCGGCTTCCTGTACGGGCACTGCTGAATTTCAAAATATCCCCGCGCTTCATATACAAGGCTGTATACATTGGTACCGGCTCACCGTTGACCGTCGGCTGAAAATCTCCTCCGGTAATGGCAATGATGGTGTCCGAAGTGAACTGCAGCGTTGGACCGATCAGCGTAAACTCTAAAACAGCCTCATTTTCCGGATTATCCAGAAGCAGATTGGCGATCTTAAAGGAACGGACATCCATGACACCAGCCACAGAAAATCCCTGACTCTGGTAGCCATTTCTCCCCAGATCCTGTACGGTGGTCAGCATACCTGCTTTTAAAACTCTTATGCCCATAGCCTACACCTCTCCTTCATGTACCACACACTGGTATTCTCCCCGATCCACCAGCTCCTTGATACGTTTGTATTCCTCTTCATTGACCCGCACAAACCGGATATAGTCGCCGGCTTCCACAAGAATCGGCACTTCCCGTTCCGGATCATAGGTCTTGACCGGTGTCATGCCCATCAGCTGCCATCCTCCCGGGGAGTCCATCGGATAGATGCCTGTCTGGGAACCGCCGATACCAACACTTCCGGCAGCAATCTTGATTCTCGGATTTGCCAGACGCGGCGTATGGATCCGCTCATCCAGACCACCAAGATACGTAAATCCCGGAAGGAATCCCAGCATATAGATCAGATAATCCCGGGAAGTATGAATATCGATGACCTCTTCCACGGAAAGGCCCGCATGATCAGCGATATTCTGAATATCGGGGCCATACGCTCCACCGTAGCATACCGGAATCTCATACACTTTTTTCCATTTTGCGCCGGCTTTGATTTCCATTTTTAAGATGCCTTCCATTCTTTCTTTAATCTCCGCGAAGGAAATTACACGGGGATCATAATTGATCAGTAGTGAACAAAAGGCAGGAATGATATCTGTCACACCTATGATGTGCTGTTCCCGCATCATCTGTACCGTGGCAGATATCCGATAATTGATCTCAGGATCAATGGTATTGCCGAACTGGATCAGCACTGAGCTGTCGCCGGCTGTGAGAATTTTTGTATCCTGCATATGCATTTTCTCCTATCAAAGCTGTACATTTGGACAAAGGGCGCCAGACGACCCGGCACCCTTTGCTCCGACATGCTGCTTTTCTTTTTTACTTAGAACAGACCGCCCAACTTGGAAATGAATGTCGGGATTCCCAGGTATGCGGCAAGAATAACAACGATAATACCGAGAACGGTAAGTACCACCGGATGTTTGTAACCTTCCGGCATGATCTTTTTGCTGTGAGCACCAACCAGGCAGACACCCAGAGTGATCGGCAGGATCAGGCCGTTGAATGCACCTGCCAGAACCAGCAGTGTTGCCGGACTTCCCAGGATCAGCATGATCAGTGTGGAAACGGCGATGAAGCCGATGATCCAGTAATTCTCATGTTTTTCGATGCTCTTGGAGAAGGTCTTCAAGAAAGATACGGATGTATATGCTGCACCGATAATGGAAGTTACAGCTGCACACAGCAGTACCAGACCTGCGAATCTGTAACCGAGCTCACCTGCGCCTGCGCGGAAAGCATCTGCAGCCGGGTTTCCGGAAGCAGCCAGATCTTCGCCGGACATAAAGCCGTTGGCCACAACGCCCAGGATAGCCAGGAACAGGAAAATACGTACCAGAGTAGCGATACCGATACCCATAACAGAACTCTTGTTGATCTCTTTGAGGTTGTCCTTACCGGTCACACCGCCATCGATCAGACGATGAGCTCCGGCGAAGGTGATGTAACCGCCTACGGTTCCGCCCATCAGAGTCAGGATAGCCGGGAACAGCGCGCTGTAGCCTGTAGCCGGAACAAAAGTATTCTTGATCGCATCGCCTACCGGCGGTTTTACGATAAAGATCACTACAAAAATAACCACGATCATGATACCGCCCAGTACTTTGGTTACAGTATCCATAGCAGCTTTTGCATTCTTAAATACGAAAACCAGAATAGCCAGAAGGCCGGCCAGTACATAACCTACTTTTGTGGGAATGCCAAGCAGGGTATTAAATCCCAGAGCACCTCCGCCTACATTACCGATATTAAATACGAGACCGCCAAGTACGATCATGAAAGATACGAAATAACCAAGACCCGGAAGCAATTTGTTTGCCACATCCTGTCCACGAAGGCCGGATACACACAGTACCCTCCAGATATTGATCTGTGCTACAGCCGCCATAATAATGGATGCCAGAATAACAAAGCCGAAGCTTGCTCCATGCTGTCCTGTAAATGTTGCAGTCTGTGTAAGAAATCCAGGTCCGATCGCAGATGTAGCCATCAGAAATGCCGCGCCAAGAAGGGCGCCGCCGCTTTTTTTCTTGTTGTCCATAATACTTCTCTCCTTTTTCTTTACTTTTGCAGGAATTTTTATCCTCCTATGCAAAATCCCTGCTTACTTTGAACAGTATACCACTTATGGCACACTTTTACAATTTAACAAAGTATGAATTCGATTCTTCAAGTTATTCCGATTTTTGTCGGTTTTTCTCAATTTTATGCATTATTTTTGTATAATATAACAAGTATGACCATCAGCCACCAAATCATCTCTGTATAGGAAATGAATAATGGAGGGAAAGTATTATTCAAAATAATATTTTGAATGTCAAATTGTTGATTTATCTGGCAAAAAAAGGGAAAGCCATGCTTTCCCGTAAAGTATGCATCAAAACATTAAGTTGTATACATTTCATAGCTGCACATCTTCTACTATAATAATGAATCAATGCTTTCAGAAAATAATGAAGAGAAGATCCGACACAAGAAGGCCGACACCGCAAAGCAGCGGCATCCAGAAAATATAGCGACAGTTGCAATATCTGAGCACATAGGCCAGTTTTGGCCGCTGCGGATCATAATACACCGGCACATGGCTTCCCTGGGGAAACAGTGTTTCCATGGGATTACCGGCAACAGTCACAAAGCTTCCCCGGCAAATAGTCTCCTTAAATGTCTGGCGGTAAATGTCTGTTGTGTATGTATGCTCTCTTCCTTTTTTCTTTTCGACGGAAACGGTTCTGGTTACATAGGATCTGTATTCCGGCCCTGTCACTCTGTACTGAACACCTTCAACCGTATATTCCACCTGCGGCAGCCGAATCTGGCTTTTCTCACTGCTGCAGATCTTTTTTCCATAGCCGACAACGATTCCCTCTGTCTTTTTCGTGCAGTGTTTTTTCTGGATCATATATTTCCAGCCAAGCTTACAGCCCATGAGGATCATGAAAACAGCGCAGAAAAATACGAGCAGATACAAGGTCATCTGTATGGACGCGTATCCTTTCATATATAGTACCTCGATATTTTTTATTCTTTTCCTTTGAACAGCTCAAGTATACCATATTTTTTCATTTGTAACCACTTTTCATGAAAAAAGAGGGCTTTTTTACCCTCTTTTTTGGACTTTAAGCCCCATTTTTCTACATTTTTCCGGAGACATTCTCCATTTCTCCCATTTTCGGATAATCAGTATCCCCAGGTCTTTATTTCCCACTCGCCACCTGTGTTTCGTACCAGAATCCACTCCCAGTTTTTGTAAGCGGATCCTGCATTAAGACTTTTGTCTCCTCCGGATCTGCCAACCTCAAAATCAGACAGAAGCACAATAGCATCGTCCGCATGATACTGAGTTTTCCAGTCCTCCTGTTCCAGCTTACAGATATTCTCATCATACCAGAGCTTTGTCAGCGTACAGTCCTGAAAGGATTTCCGAAATTCTTTCTTCACTGCCGCCATAGCACTTTCAATCTCCTCAGCAGTAAAAAGATCAGAATCTCCGATCTTTTCTATCACCTGCTTTGTATCCCCCCTGTCGATGAAGAGTGCTCCCAGGATGACCAATATCGCAGCCAGGATGGCCAGTGAGATAAGGATGACTCTTTTTCGCATGTCCTTATCCCCCCTTATTATTTTCCCCGATAATATTTTATCACGCTTTTGTCCATTGTCGACAGAAAAAATGCAGTTTTTTTATTTACCTGCCCGAGGATGCTTTCTTGATTTGTTCAGATAGTGTACAATACAATGTAGGAAATTGTTCAGAACAGGCCGAATCACTTGCTGATGAGGCCCTAAGAACATGATACTACTATGTTTTGAAAAGGAGTGTTTGTGACCATGTGCCCGATGGTAACGATTATCGTACCGGTATATAATGCCGAAAAAACACTGCGACGCTGCATTGACAGCGTTCTTGATCAGGAATTCAGTGACTTTGAGCTTCTGCTTGTCAATGATGGCAGCAAAGACAGCTCCGGCTCGATCTGTCAGGAATACGCACAGAAGGATTCCCGCATCCGCCTTCTGGACAAACCAAATACCGGAGTCTCTGACTCCCGCAATCAGGCGATCTCATTGGCAAGAGGGACCTATCTTCAGTTTCTGGACAGTGATGACTGGATCACCCCCAATGCCACAAAGCTGTTTGTGGAAGCAGCAGAGAAATATCACTGTGATATGGTAATTTCGGACTTTTACCGGGTGTCCGGGGAGCGGGTGTCCCCCAAGGGTGATATTGATGAGGATTGTGTACTGACTCTGGAGGAATTTGCCTCCCATATGATTGAGAATCCGGCTGACTTCTATTACGGTGTTCTATGGAATAAACTGTATCGCCGGGATATTATCGAAAAACATCAGCTGCGTATGAACAATGAGATCAGCTGGTGTGAAGATTTTATGTTTAATCTGGAATACATGCGCTACTGCAATGTATTTTTCGCGCTGAAAGTTCCTGTTTACTATTATGTAAAAACCAAGGGTTCTCTGGCCAGCCAGGGCGGCAACATTTCCAAAGCCATTAAGATGAAGCTGATGGTTTTTGATTACTATAATAATTTTTACAAGCATGTTTTTACGGAAGAGGACTATGAGAAAAATCAGCTGCAGGTCTACCGTTTTCTGCTGGATGCCGCTTCTGACGGGGCTGTACCGCCTTCTATCCTTCCCGGCACTAAAAAGCTTGGGGAAGAACGAAGCCGTGCCATCACCGCCACCCTCTCCGGTGAAGGAATACAGAACGAACAGTACCGAAGCCGGAAGCTTCTGGATTATTACCTTGAACCTCTGGCTCAGAAAAATAATCTGACCCTTGAGGAGATCCGTCTTATGTTTGATCTGGCTCAGCCTCACTGCAGCACCACGCTGAAAGAACTGGCCGATTTCACCCAGATGACGCCAAGGCACCTGAGCGGTCTTTTGCAGAAGCTTACCAGAAAGGCGCTTCTCAAGGCCGAAAGTCATCGGGGCGGACGTCAGCTTTCTCTCAGTTTTCTGCCGGCCGGGGAGATGCTTCTTGAAGAGCTGGCTCAGGTACAGAGCAATTATGAAAAAGCCTGTTTTGATGGTTTTACTGAGGAGGAACTGGTTCAGTATGGCTGTCTTTCTGATAAGATCAAGCAAAATATTCTGAAACGGTTGTAAATGGTGTCATATCTGTAATAAAACTGTATGACAAAAAGAGTCTCGCCCTCTGCGAAAGCTGCAGAAAGCGAGACTCTTTTTCCTTATATTATGAGATCAGATGAAGCTTGGTTATTTATCCCTCGATGGAGATGTAGTTCGGTGTTTCTACCTTCGGTTTGGCATCTTTTTTGGGGATGCTGAGTTTGAGGACGCCGTTTTCGAATTTGGCTTTGATGTCCTGCTGGGTGACGTCTTCTCCTACGTAGAAGCTTCTGGAGCAGGTGCCGCTGTAGCGTTCTTTGCGGATATATTTGCCTGCTTTATCTTTTTCGTCGTTGTTCTGGCTGGTGCTGGCGGTGATGGTCAGGTAGCCTTCTTTCAGTTCTGCTTTGACGTCTTTCTTTTCAAATCCCGGAAGGTTCATGCTGACCTCGTAACCGGTCTCTGTCTCTTCCACATCGGTCTGCATCAGGCCGTTGGTGGAGTAGTTCGCTGTAACGTGGGTCTTCGGGAATTCAAAGAAATCATCCATAAATGTGTTTCCAAAAATACTAGGCATTAACATAAGTCATATCTCCTTTCATACTAAGAGCAGATCATTTATTATTTCTGTTCCCTTGTTCTATAAGAGTTATAACACTTTTATTAGCACTCGTCAATACCGAGTGCTAATAACTTTTGTGAAGTTTCTGTGAACGCCATTTTATGATTCACATGCTCTGAATCTGAACTGATAAGCGGCAAGATCTTTCATGGCCGGTACGATGGGGATTCCGCCCTGCATAAGAGCTGCTCCCTGATACTTGTTTCCGTTCTGGTCTTCGTAGATCAGTTCCGGATTTAGTCCTGCGGCTTTCACGTAGTTGACGGCCATATTGGCATGATTTTCCAGTATCACTGCCGTAAGCAAACATTCTTTTTTATCCTTGGACACGATGTTCCAGGCTGCGAAGCTGTCCCGGAAGGGATCGGACAGCCGGTAGTAATCTCCGGAGAAGATCAGCGGCTGCAGTTCTTTATACGTACCGATCTGCTCTCTGACCTGCTGTTTTTCTTCTTCAGAAAGCAGAGCCGGGTTCAGTTCGTAACCAAAGGTTCCGGCCATAGCCACCAGTCCTCTGACCTCGAAGGGGGTGATTCGGCCGGTCTGGTGGTTCGGTACTGCGGAAACGTGGGAACCCACGGTGGATACCGGATAGAAGAAAGAGGTACCGTACTGAATACGCAGCCGGTCAAGGGCATCGGTATTGTCACTGCACCAGATCTGAGGCGTATAGGCCATCATTCCGGTATCAAACCGTCCGCCGCCGCCGCTGCAGCCCTCGATCAGGAGATCGGGATAGCTTTTTTGCAACCGTCCCAGAAAATCGTACAGACCGGTCATATAGTCATACAGGATCTTTCCCGGCAAATTGACAGCGGAAGCTATATCCGCCAGACTGCGGTTCATGTCCCATTTTAAATAAGTAATGTTTCCCTGATCCAGTACGCTGCAGATCTGCGTATAGATTTCTTCTCTGACATCGGCTCTGGATAAATCCAGCACCAGCTGGTTGCGGGAACGGATGGGTGAACGACCCGGCACCTGAAGTGCCCAGTCCGGATGGGCCCGGTACAGGTCACTGTCCTCGGAGATCATTTCCGGTTCTACCCAGATACCGAAATCTATGCCCAGTGCATTGATTTTTTCGATCATCTTTCCCAGGGTACAGCCAAGTTTCTGTTCATTAACCTGCCAGTCACCGAGACCGCTGTTGTCGTCATCGCGCTTACCGAACCAGCCATCGTCCATAACCAAAAGATCAATGCCAAGCTCTGCCGCTTCCTTAGCCAGCGCCACGATGGTGTCACCGGTAAAATCAAAATAGGACGCCTCCCAGCTGTTTAACAGCACCGGACGTTTCATGGTTTTGCTTTTTGGCGGCAGCACATGGTCACGGATAAAATCATGGTAGATCCGGGAGAGTTTTCCAAATCCCAGACTACTGTAGGCATGGATACACTCCGGCAGTTCCAGACTTTCTCCCGGCTGCAGCGGATAGGCCAGCAGCTCATCGGAAATCCCCAGCACCATTCTGGTCTGGTCAAACTGATCCTTTTCTACTTCTGCTGTAAATCCGCCGCTGTAGGACAACAGGGCACCATAGACACTTCCGCTCTTTTCCGTTGCGGAGGGCTCGCACAGAAGCATTCCCGGATTGTGCTGGTGACTGGATGTACCGCGACGGCTGCCGATCACCATACTGGTATGCTTTACCGGCAGACGTTCCAGATTGCGTTCCATGGCATGACGACCCTGGAAATGCACCAGGTCAAAGTCACCACCGATAAAATCGAGTACGGAGCTGGCCGCTTTGCGGACAATGAGTTCTGCCTCTCCCGCATTTGTTATGGTTACGCTTTTGGTGATAACATCTTTAGCCGCAAAAACACCGTAATACAATGTTACCTTCATCCCGTTTACTGTATCCCGCAGAACGATCTTAAGAGTATCTGCCTCCGTATCTTCTGCATAGGCGCTGGGGAGACGGTTCAGGCGATATTTTCCGGAGCAGATTTCATGAGAATCGTATACCAGACTGCTGGCTATGGTTTTATCCGGATTTTCCGTCCAGAGAGCCACATTGCGGTAATCTCCGCTTCCCCAGTAAGGATATTCCTGGGGAAGCACGTCGAGGGAATAGGTACGGTTCTCTGCTTCTTCTGCCGGATTTCCGGAAAAACCACGGTCCAGAAAAGACAGCAGATAGTCCATATTCTGCTTTATTTTTTCGCCGTAATACAGATGCAGCAGATAGCCATATTTATCAATCTTCATCTGGTAGGCAGTATTTTTTGTTTCGATAGTAAATATTTTTGCGCAGGGATCAAAAAAAATTGCCATATCTAACCTTCTCCTTCTGTGTCCGTTCTCTATTTTCACGGATAACTTTTTTATATTACTACTTCACAGCACCGTTTACCACACCGTTTAAGATCTGTTTCTGACAGATCACATAGAAGATCAGGATCGGGATCAGAGACAGCAGGTAGGAAGCAAATGCCAGGTTATAGTTTGTCCCAAACTGAGACTGGAAGTTCAGCTGTGCCAGCGGCAATGTATTGGTACCGGAGCCTGCCATGATGACCAAAGGAGTCATGACATCGTTCCACACGGCCAGTGCCGTGATAACAGCAACGGTAGCATGCATCGGCTTCATGATGGGGAAAATAATGCTCCAGTACGTTTTCCAGGTAGAAGCGCCGTCCACTCTGGCTGCCTCCTCCAGTGCTGTGGGGATGTTCACCAGATAGCCGGAGTACAGCAGGATATTCATGGGCATATAGAAAACCACATACAGAAGGATCACACCCACCCAGTTGCCCAGATGCATCACTGCCGTCTGTTTTGCCAGAGGCATCATCAGGATAGCGAAGGGAACGAACATACCGCTGACGATGAACAGATAGATAAAATTGTAAAATTTACTTTTCGCTCTGGTTCTTCCCAGCACATAACCGATCATGGAATGAAGCAGAATACATAATACAATGGTAATACTGGTGATCAGCAAGCTGTATCCCAGGGAATGCCAGAAATCTGTGATCTCCATAGCCTGACGGAAATTGTCAAGACTCCAGGTTTTCGGCAGGGAAAGAATACCGCTGATGGTCGTTGTCATATCCGAAGGATTCTTAAAAGCGATCACGATGGTCATATACAGCGGAAAAATAATGGTGGACAGGCCAAGGATCAGAAGTATCATCACCGGCCAGTTAGCTTTTATATTTTCTTTCGCTTTCATTACAGCTGTTCCTCCTTCTTACTGGAAAATCTCATCTGCAGCACGGAGATGGTCACGATAACGATAAAGAATACCACGGCGTTGGCACTCTGGAAACCGAACTGTCCGCCGGACATACCGTTTTTATAGATCAGGTAAGAAATAGATTCTGTGCTCTGTGCAGGGCCACCCTGAGTCAAAGCCATGATCTGATCAAATACCATCAGGAAGTTTTTGACACTCAGTACCATATTGATGGTGAAGAACGGAATGATCAGCGGGAAGGTCAGATTTTTGAATCTGGCCCATCCTGTGGCGCCATCCAGATCACCGGCCTCGTATACCTCTTCCGGCACTGTCTGCAGACCGGAAATATAGATGATCGTATTCATGGCGATAGCCTGCCATGCACAGACAACCAGTACACCGATCCAGGCCGTCTTGGTATTGGAAAGAATGCTGGTGCTCAAAGCGTCTGCACCCAGCATCTGGAAGAATGCAGGCATGATATAGGTAAAGAAGTAATTGAAAATATAACCGACAACCAGAGATCCGAGAATATTCGGCAGGAAATAGGCTGCGCGGAAAAAGCTTTTTGCGCGGATCTGGCTGTTTAAAGCCAGCGCCAGGATCAGGCTGATCACGTTGACTACGATGGTAGAACAGATGGCCAGCTTGATGGTAAACAGATAGGATTTGCCTACACGGAGATCCTGGAAAAGATCAATATAGTTTCTAAGTCCCACATAATCGTAGCTTCCAAAGCCTCTGGAATTGGTAAAGCTGTAGATCACACCCTGGATCAGCGGGATCGTATTAAAACAGATGAACAATGCCAGGATCGGCAGCGTCATCAAAAGATATGTGCGTTTTTTCTCATTTTTCATCACGGGCTGCCTCCTTATTCATTTCCATGCTCTGCTTCGTAATCCTGAACCATCTTGATGATATCGCGGTTATATCTGATCCAGTTCGTATCGAAGGTGTCGAGGAATTTGTCTGTATCCTTTTCGATCAGGTAGGTCTGCAGAAGGGCATCCACTGCCATCTCCGAAGGATAATAGTGATCCTGATAGTCCGACATGTTGCCGGCCTTGATGTACTCGCTCATACCATCCAGCATGGGAGCCAGCTTGAAGTCACCCTGTTTGCAGGGAATGGCATTCTGATCGTCGATGTACTGCTGCAGATTCTCGTCCGCCAGCAGGAAATCCAGCACCTCATAGGCTGCCTCTTTGTTTTCGCAGGCTGCAGTCACACAGAACTGAAGGTCGATACCGGAGTTCAGGGTATTCTCCTCTTTGGTGTCTCCTGCCGGAAATACAAAGGAATCAATGTTCATATCCGGATTTACCGACTTGATCTGAGGTACAGCGTAGCTTCCGATGGTGTACATGGCAGATTCACCGTTGGCAAAGGCTGTACAGGCATCGTTGTAACCGTAGGCAAAGGGATCGGACTGACCGTACTGCAGGATCTGGAGATACTTTTCAGCGGTCTCACGGTACTGCTCGGTAAACGTGGATTCGCCGCGGTTCACCTGTCTTGCCGCGTCAGCGTCCGCCAGATCTACCGCCATGGCATTCCAGGGTGCCAGACAGGTCCAGGTATCCTTAAAGCCAAAGTAAAACGGCTGTTCTCCGTCTGCTTTGATCTGCTCACACAGATCCAGAAGCTCCTGCCAGGTATTGGGAATCTGCCAGCCGTGTTCCTCGAACATGTCCCTGTTGTACAGGATACCGGCTGCATTGGCCACATAGGGTACCGCAAAGTTTCCCTCCACCGGAACCAGCTCAAGTGCCTCATCGATGGCTATATAGGCCGGTGTAATGTCTTTGAGCCCCTCATAGTCTGACACATCCGCCAGAATCTCCGCATCCACATAGTAGGAATAGTTGATGTCACCGCCGATACCGATGATATCCGGATAATCCTCACGGATAAACCGTGTTCTCAGGATCGTGGAAGCATCGTTGGGAGAGTTGATGGTCAGATGAATGTTGTCATGAGACTCATTAAAGGCTTTTTCAACCTTTTCAAAATAGTTGGCTGCTTCCGGCTTATACTGTACGATTTCGATCTCTGTCACACCTTCTTTTGCGGAGCTTCCACAACCCGTAAAAGATACAGCGCCCAGGACAACGCATCCAGCATATAGCAGGTTTTTTGCATGTTTTCCTTTCATAGTACTCTTCTCCTTTTTTTGATAATCTGATTATAACACCCAAAATGCTTGCTATAAATGGTGTATTTCCAGCATTTTTATATCTTTTTTCCACTTTTTGGCCATATATTGAAAATCATCCGGCATTTTGGTATATTTGTTTAAAAAGGCATGGAGGCAGGTCATGAGCGAAGTATTATTTCAGGTATTTCCAAGTGAAAATTTTATCGATCTGGGACTGTATCAGTTTGGCTGGGAACAGTGCGATCCCAGTCATTCCTTCGGGCCCACGGCCCGCAACCATTATCTGTTTCACTATATCATTTCCGGCACCGGCACATTATATGCCATGAACTCCAAGGGTGTATCTGTAGAGTACTCTGTGAAAAGCGGACAGGGCTTTATGATCTTTCCCGGACAGATCTGCACCTATATTTCCGATCAGGAGCATCCCTGGGAATATACCTGGATCGAATTTGACGGACTCCGTGCCCGGGAAATCGTGGAACTGGCCGGTCTGTCACTCAATCAGCCGGTATACCGGGCCAGATTCAAGGATATTGCGCTGGAAATGAAAGAAGAAATGCTGTATATCGCCAACCACGGAAAGTCTTCTCCTTTCCACCTGATCGGCCATCTGTATCTGTTTATCGATGCCCTTGTGCGCTCCTCCCGGGAGACAAAGGTTACCAAAGGGAACTCTCTGCAGGATTTCTATATTAAGGAAGCCATCTCCTTTATCGAACAGAATTTTCAGAACGATATCTCCGTGGAAGATATTGCTGATTTCTGCGGTCTGAATCGAAGCTATTTCGGAAAGATCTTTCGGGAAAATATAGGAAAAACGCCGCAGGAATTTCTGATTGCCTACCGGATGTCCAAGGCAACGGAGCTTCTGCGGCTGACGACGCTGTCCATTGGAGATATCGCCAACGCTGTGGGATATGTGAATCCGCTGCACTTTTCCCGGGCATTTAAGAATGTGTATGGGTGTTCTCCTCGGGAGTGGCGGGGAGCGCATGTGATGGGGTGATGTGGCTAAGGCAACTTGTATGTATCTGCGTGTGGTCAGTAATATACTGGTTGCTTTTTTTGTGCCGCGGACATATACTTATTATATATTTTATATATAATATATTTGTTCGAGCAGCCGGGGGACGTGCTCTCACCTATCCTGAAATCTGGCATGAGGGGGGGATTATTATGAGTACATATGAGGAATTCATGGTTTTGTTGACTACAGCAAGTTTGATTATTGCAATTCTGAATTTTGCACATAAGAAATAGCCGTCCTGCTCACTGGTATGACCTAGACGACTATTACTTATAATTATTCACCAGGACAGGTGATCCGCACTCACCTTCCGGCTGTTCTGACAAGTGTATTATACCGCAGTCATGTATGTTTTGTCAAATCATATATATTATCAAAACAATATACTTAACTGGACAGCCGGGGGACGTGCTCTCATCCAAACTGAGCCTTACAGAGAGGATGATGCTTATGAGTACATACGAAGAATTGCAAATAATACTTACCACTGCATTACTGATCGTTGCAATTTTGACTTATACACATAAAAAATAGCCGTCCTGACTTTGACGAGTTGACGACTATTTTTTAGTAGAATATTCGCCAGATCGGGTGAAGTGCACTCACCTTCCGGCTGCCTTGTTAAGTATATTATAGAGCAATAATGCAGTCTTGTCAAATGCGAAAACGTCCGGCACTACCAGTGCGGAGAATAGTAATATCACACGAAATATCACACAAAATAAATAAGCCCTGTAATTACAGGGCTTATACCTATGGAGCATACGGGACTTGAACCCGTGGCCTCCACACTGCCAGTGTGGCGCGCTCCCAACTGCGCTAATGCCCCAAACAAGGGATATTATAGCACGAAGAATTGAGTTTGTCATCAAATATTTTCAAATACATCATAATTTTTTAAATACACACGCAAACAGCCTGCCGGAAAATCCCGGCAGGCTGTACCATTACAAGACAAATATGAAATTTGGAGTTCTGAGCAGTTTACGCCTCTGTCGACAGATACTTCTTCAATCTGGTCCACACCAGCCAGGCGATCACACTGCCGATGGCTGCCGTGATCAGCTGTGTCACAGAAAAAGTAGCCTTCGCTGCCATCTGCATCTTTTCCGGCACACCGCTGCCAAAAACAGGCAGTACTGCATACCAGACTGTCAGCCACAGAAATCCTGCTTTCAGACAGGAACCGATGACCAGTCCCAACGGAAGCATTCTGTTTCTGAACAGCCAGGCACAGACCGCGATCAGAGCATTACCGATCATGATGACCGGAAGCATCGCCGGCACCGCATTCACGATGGGAGTGGCACCGATCAGCATGGCCGTCAGAGGAGCCACCACAGCAATCAGCACTCCACTATACCATCCACAGCTTAAGGAAGCCAGGATCAAAATGGCATTTACCATAGGCCCTGTGATATACACGGAAATTCCTTTCAACAGCTGAAAGACCAGACACAATGCCAAAAGAATTCCTGTCTGCACTATCTTCTTTGTTGTCATCCCCTTTGCTTCCATATCTATTTCTCCGTCATCTTTTCACTTTTATCAAACTTCTCCAGATCAGGGATCCAGTCCGCATAAGTGGTGTCCGCCGCCTGTGCAAAATCTGCCGCTTTCTGGGCTTCTGCCAGAGCCTGCGCTGCCTTATTGATGGGACGCAAAGTACCCGCTCCGGCAATACAGCCGCCGGGACAAGCCATTCCTTCAAGCAGATAACCGTTATATTTGCCTGCTTTTGCCAGCATCAGCATTTTCTTACAATTATCCAGTCCCTCTGCACTGACTACTTTCACATTCCGGCTGGGATCCAGTTTTTTAATGTAATTGACCACAGCCTTGGCCACTCCGCCGCTGGCGGCAAAGCCGCGGCCGTCACCGCTGGCCTCTCTGAGCGGCTTATCCTCAGGCAGATCCGCAAAGAAGATCTCTTTTGCATTAAACATACCGGCTACTTCTTCAAAGGTCAGTACAAAATCCACATAACTCTTTACGCTTCTGCGGCTGGCTTCCAGCTTTTTCGCCGCGCAGGGGCCCACAAAGGCGATCTTGCAGTCCGGATGTTTTTTCTTGATCAATCGGGCCGTCAATACCATGGGGGTCAGCGCCATGGAAATATTATCTGCCAGCTGTGGGAAAGATTTTTTCGCCATCATTGCCCAGGCCGGGCAGCAGCTGGTAGCCATAAAAGGCATCTTCTCCGGTACTTCCTCCATAAAATCATGAGCCTCTTCGATGGTACACAGGTCAGCTCCTACGGCAACCTCTGCCACATCCGTAAAGCCCAATGCCTTAAAGCCCGAACGGATCTTTGCCTCTGTCATCTCCGGGCCAAACTGTCCGGCGATGGCCGGTGCTAAAATGGCATACACCGGAGTATCACTCTGGATGGCTTTGATGGTCTGGTAAATCTGCCCCTTATCCACAATGGCACTAAACGGACAGTTCACCAGACACATACCGCAGGATACACATTTATCCTGATTGATCTCTGCTCTGCCGTATTCATCGGAACGGATGGCTCCCATACCACAGGCTTTGGCACAGGGTCTCTCCTGCTTAATGATAGCATTGTAGGAACAGGCATCCATACATTTTCCGCACTTTATACATTTATCCGGATCAATCTGCGATTTCCCATGAACAATGGTGATGGCATCCTTCGGGCATACCTCCTTACAGGGATGCTCCAGACAGCCCTGACAACCGTCCGTCACGTAGACTCTTTTTTCCGGACAGGCATGGCAGGCAAATTTGATGATATTGATCAAAGGCGGTTCATAATATTTCTCCTCGATCATACTCTCATCCACACCCTTGGAGATCGGTGCATGCTCTGTCATTGGCCGCAAAGACATACCCATAGCCACTCTTAATCTCTCACTTACAATGGCTCGCTCCAGGAAAATACTGTCACGGTATGTAGCAATTTCTCCGGGAATGATCTTATAGGGCAGCTCTTCCAGCTCCTGACTGCCGCCGCCCTCATAGGCCAGACGGGCAATCTCGGTAAAGATTTCTTTTCGAATCTGCGTTTTCTGTGAGAATATTCCTCTCATAGTTCTCCTTCTCCACAACAATTAATTGATGAACGATATCTCTCCCAACAGAAAAAGTCCATTCATTTTGCTATTTAAGCGCATAGGAATGTGTATGACAACGTAACTGTTCAGTACAGGTCAAATCACTTGCTTAATCCAATGTGCCATACCTCTCTGTTGCGCATTGCATCTAAATCATATCACATCTGCACTTTCGGCGCAAATACCTAAAGGAATATCTATTATTCCATTTTTTCATATATACGGGCTGTCTGCAGCACCCTCTGCAAAACAGCCCTGTCCGCTTATAGCCTAATATTCTTTAACGCATCCGCAAAAGCATTATTCACGGGTTCACTGGCTTCTTTCGCCTGCTTTCGCATATAGTTGGCCACGTCCCGTTTGCTGACACCTTTGCCTTCTTTCGCGCGGCGTTCTTCAAAGGAGCTCAGCTTCTCTTTATGGCCGCAGACACAGACAAACCGCTGGCCGTCTCCCTGCCCTACCAGATCCATCCGTTTATGGCATACGGGGCACCGGGCGTTGGTGTGGCGGGCGATGGTTTCTCTGTGCCCGCACTCTCTGTCCTGACAGACCAGCATCTTGCCGTGTTTGCCATTGACTTCCAGCATATATTTACCGCAGTCCGGACATTTCTTGCTGGTCAGATTGTCGTGGCGGAAGGTTCCCTCAGCACCCCTGATCTCATCGATCAGATGCTTTGTATATTCCTGTATCTCTGCCATAAACTGCTGATCTTTTTCTTTCCCGGCAGCAATTCCTTTAAGTCTAAGCTCCCAGTCTGCCGTGAGCTCCGGTTTTTTCAGATCTTCCGGCACCAGTTTCAAAAGCTGGCGTCCTTTGGAGGTGATATGGATCTCATTTCCCTTTTTCTCCATCAGAAAGCTTCCAAACAGCTTCTCTATGATATCCGCACGGGTGGCTACTGTGCCGAGACCGCCCGTCTCTCCCAGCGTTTTTGCCTGGGTACTGTTCTTATGGGCCATATATTTCACGGGATTTTCCATGGCCGCGATCAGTGTACCTTCGGTAAAATACGGCGGCGGAGTAGTCTTTCCCTCTGTGATTGTCAGCCGGTCTACCTTCACCCGGGTACCTTTCTTCCATTCTGTCAGCACCGGCGGCGCACTGGTAAAGCTGTCCCCATTCTCGTCTTCCTCTTCCAGATCGGTATATCCGCTCTCATAGGCTTCTCGCCAGCCGGGAACTTTTTCCACATTGCCCCGCGTCACGAAGCATTCTTTCCCCAGTACAGCCTTCACTGAGATTTCTTCACTCTCACAGGCCGGAGACAGCACTGCCAGAAAACGGCGCACTACCATATCGTAGATTTTTCTCTCTTCCACACTCATATCTTCCAGCCGCACATACTGCTCTGTGGGAATGATGGCGTGATGGTCAGACACTTTTGCATTGTCCACAAAGGATTTACTGCCTTTAACATTCTGTTTTGACAGCTTTAATGCCAGTTTTTTGTAGGGCCCAACAGCGCAGGCAGACAATCGCTCAGCCAATGTCCCCACCATATCCGATGTAATATACCGGGAATCTGTCCGGGGATACGTCAGGACCTTATGATTTTCGTAAAGACGCTGCATGATATTTAAGGTTTCCTTTGCAGAGAAACCATATTTTGCATTTGCCTCTCTTTGTAATGCTGTCAGATCATATAAGGCCGGCGCGAAGCTCTTTTTAGATTTACGAGAAATTTCCTCGATAATCATTGATTCCCCAGCACATCCGGCATACAGTTTATCCATCTTTGCTTTATCAAAGCTTCTGCGTGAACCACTTTTCTCTTCTGTCCAGGTAAATGTCACTCCCTGTACCACAGCCTTCATGCCATAATACGGCTGCGGCTTAAACTCACGGATCTCCTGTTCTCTGGCAGCGATAATAGCCAAAGTCGGGGTCTGCACACGGCCGCAGGACAGCTGGGCATTGTATTTGCAGGTCAACGCTCTGGTGGCATTGATGCCCACCAGCCAGTCTGCTTCAGCACGGGCCACCGCAGCACGGTACAGCGGATAATATTCTCTGCCCGGATGCAAACGAGAAAATCCCTCGCGTATGGCCTTGTCCGTTACTGAAGAGATCCACAACCGCTTCAGCGGCTTATGACAATCCGCTTTTTCCAGAATCCACCGGGCTACCAGCTCACCTTCCCGGCCCGCATCTGTGGCAATGATAATATCCGCCACATCTTTACGGTAAATCTGCTCTTTTACTGCCCGAAACTGCGCAGAGGTCTGACGGATCACTACCAGTTTCCATTTTTCCGGCATGATGGGAAGAGGCTCCATCTCCCACTTCTGGTATTTCTTATCGTACTCCTCCGGATCTGCCAGTGTCACCAGATGCCCCAGGGCCCAGGTCACGATATATTCCTGTCCTTCCATAAAGGTGGCCGTCTTTTTCTGACAGCCCAGCACCCGCGCAATATCTCTGGCTACCGAAGGTTTTTCTGCAATAACTAAATGTTTCATTTCCAGCTCTCTTCTATCTCTCTGATCCGTTCATACAAAAACTCGTTAACAGGTACCAGAATGTTCTTTTCCTTCGCTCTTTTTATCACGGTTCCCGCAAACATCTCCACCTCCGAGAATCTATGGGCTACCGCATCCTGCTGCATGGAAGGAATTCCTGTTGGCGACAATGTCTTTAAAATATCCACATACATATTCAGGTCTTGCTCAGAAAGAGGAATTTTCTCGCTATTTGCCAGTGCTATCACCTCGCGCATAGCAGAGATCATGGTACGGTTGGCTTCTCCCGGAATCAGGCAGCCATGATAATTGGTATTAAAGGCCATACAGCACTGATTAATGCCCACATTCAGCATAAATTTGCTCCAGAGACGGTACAGAATATCCTCTTCCCGGACATAGGGCATCTGAATTTCTTCAAAATACGCCTGCACTGCGTCCACATTTTCTGTCTGCTCCTCATATCGGGCACCGATATGCAGCTCTCCCATTTTCGTAAAAGTCAACTGTTCTCCTGCTTTCATGGCATCCATGCCCTGAGCTACGGTATACAGCAATTTCTCTCTTCCAAAGCGCTTTTCCAGAATCTCCTCGCTGTCGATACCGTTCATTACAGACATGATGATGGTGTGCTCATCCACACATTTTTCCATATCTTCCATGGCCGATGCCAGACCGTTGTATTTTACAGCCACCATCACAAGGTCAGCCGGTTTTGTCTCCTTACAGTCGCAAAGCGGCATCTCGTAGGTTTTGCCGTTTTTGTAAAACAGTTTTCCGGCATATTTTTCCACTCTCTGGCTGTTCATGATAAACTGCACCGGGTGTCCTGCATCGATGCACTGCGTGCCATACAGGATGCCCAGGGCACCCATACCGATGATGGCTACGTTCTCTATCTTCTTCATGTGAAGTCTTCTCCTTTTTTTTGCTCAGGGTTTATCATAGCACAGTCGGCTTTAAATTACTATCCTGGTGTTTTTCCGCAAAATAAAAAGCCATTTCTGCATATCTCTGAAGCACTCTGCCGGCGGCCGGCAGAAAGAAATAGATTTCTTTTTGCATACATATTCCCCATACAGACATAAGGCTGCTGCAAATGGGTGGTCTCCCATTTGCAGCAGTCTATTTTAAAAAAACCATATTCACTCGTCACAGTAATCTCTCGGATAACTGCAGGTGTTATTTTTCAGAAAAATTCCTTTCTAAAGCAGAGAAACCAAATACTGTATCAATGTCCATAATCCATTTCCTGCTGCACCAATAGCCAGAAGAATAATTGTATATACAATCAGACTGGCACAGCTTACTGTCTGACGTGACGTTTCAATATAAAAGTTAAACTGGCGTTTCAGATTTCGTTCTCTGGTTTGATTCCACTGATAAATAATGGCACTCTCACGGGGAAAATCATTTGGTGCATATGTTTTATATAGATTATCTTCCAGACGACGTACACGATAACAGTTGCTGTCATTAATGTCATAGGATTCATCCACCGCCATCGTAACAACAGCTTTCTTCAGTTTTTGCCGGTAAAATCCTCCCATCTTTCGTATTTTTTCCGGGAGCATCCTTGCCTCATTGATTCTGACAGAATACCCGTATTTGACAGAAACCACCGGACTGGTCACCAGATTCTTTAGATGAGCAAAAAATTTCATTGGACTTTTCCCTCTGGAAAAAACAGCATCCAGTGATTTGTGCGGAACACGAAACAGTATATATATTTCATCGTTATCCAGATATTCCTGAGCTTTTTCCAGAGAAATCTGAATTAATGATCCTTCGTCCACTGGCTGCAGAGTAAATCCAACACCGGAAATATGCAGAATATCCACAGTCTTTCCGTTATAGGCAATCTCCGATGCACAGTCGTTCTTTTTGTAATCCAGCCAGCAGGTAGTACTGAAAACAGCACACAGAATGCCTTCATTATCCAGTTTCAGAGACAGATCCTCTACCTCTGCTTCCGTGACATAAAAGGGAATATACACAAACAGATTTTTTGTTTCCCGTACACCGCGGATGTGTATACCAAAATCGACATACGTTTTTCCCTGAGGATTGATCCACTCATTCAGATATACCGTACTGGTATCATCACCTTCTATCCAGACTCCCCAGCCATCATCCGCAAAACGTCTTTGTTTTGAAGCCATGTAGATTATCCTCCGAGATCGTAATTAAAAATCCAGGGTATCCACTTCCTTAAGAAGCTTTTCCAGCTGCTCTTTGCAGCGATTAATACGTACCTGACCGTCCGGTGTATTCAAACCATTTCTGCGGATTGCACGGCGCATCATGCGCGTATAACCGATTACCATGGCCTTTTTCTCTACTTCCGCAAGAACCTTCTCATCCTCTGTATCCATATACAGCTTCAGACATATCTTCCAGAAGTCCACTGCCATCTCGAAAGGAATACCGAGAAAACTTAAAGAGGTTTCATGATCCACTTCAGAAAATCCCACAAAAGCATTAAACATGGAAGCCAGCTCAAAAATCGGATGACCCATGCACAGGGTATCCATATCGATCAAAAGTGTCTCGTTGTTTTGCACCATGACATTGCAGGAATGATAATCTCCGTGAAGCATGGTATTTCTCTCCGGTACCGCTGCGACCAGGGCATGCAGCTTTTCCCACTGATCTTCCGGAAGATAATCTTTCAGGAAATCTGCCCAGTCCACAGCAATCTGTTTCATGTCCGGCATATCTCCCGGCTTAAGCTCTGTGCTGTGGATCTTTTTGAGCATTTCAATAAAAATACCGGCATATTTCTCAATGTTCTCCGGATCCTCTGCCAGAAGGCGAGAAATCGACTCTGCATTCAAAAGCTCTGCTACTGCGCCATAGCCATCACCCACACGCACAATATCATAGGGAATGGCTGTGTTAATACCAAGAATAAAAGCCTTTCTTGCCATCTCTCTCTCATGATGGATCTCCGGAAGTGCGTTTGGATTAAAATAATATTTTACGATCGTTTCTTCATCGTAACGATATACGGCACCGTTAGCCCCCCGACCGATCATCGTACATCCCTCTACAGACAAACGACGATATGCTTTTTTGACCGGAAGCATTTCTGTAAATCCCGTCATCTCCAGAATCTCGTAAACACTGGAGGAAACGTTGATAATCTGCAGATCTTTTTTCTGTTTCAACAGACGAAGAACTACTCTGAGTCCCGCACTGGATATGTACTCTAACTGTTCTGCATCAAGAATGATCTGCTTTTCGGGATGCTCTGCGCGAATCGCGTTGATGGCTTCCTCCGCCTGTGCTGCATTCGAGGAATCAATATGACCTTTCAGGCAAATGTAAAGAATATCATTGTCGATGTAGCTGCTGATCTGTTCCATGTTGATGTTGTCCTTTCTCAAAAGAATTTACTGGTTTCTCTACAGTTGTATTCAGTATAGCAGTTTTTCACATTAATGTAAAAAACTAATTGATTTTTCTATAAATAAATTTTGGATTTTCCTTTATGTGATTTTTTATCAGGCATTCTCCCAAGGACATACTCTTTTCTCAAATTAAAAACTGTCTGTTCAGCATTCCGTCCTTCTTTCATTCCATGCGGAATCTGCTGTCGCAGACAGTTTTTCTCACCATTTACTTACTCTTTTTCAAAATCTTTACAGCTGTGCCATAGGCAACCATCTCTGCAGCGCCCTGCATGACCTGAGAAGAACCGTACTGGATACCGATAATGGCATCAGCGTCCATAGCCTTTGCCTCATCCACCATACGCTTAACAGCAATTTGACGGGCCTCATTGAGCATCTCTGTATAACCGGCGATCTCGCCGCCTACGAGACCTTTCATGCCAGCCATAAAGTCTCTGCCGATATTCTTTGACTGTACTACAGTTCCCTTTACCATGCCCAGTGCCTCGATCTCTTCGCCGGGAATGTACTCAATACTTAGAAGCTTCATCCTCTTCTCCTCCTTTGATTTCTTTCATTCTGCTGATTACCGCTGCAACAATGCCAAGGATCACGATGCCAAAAAGGCCTACCACAAACCAGATGATTCCGGCTGGTGCCGGGTCCTGTGTATTCGCCCACATCACAAGGCCGATCATGATGCCAAAGAATGTGATCATGACAACAGCTGCACCCACAGCGCCTATTGTCTTTTTTCTATGAATGTCCGTCTTTTTCACATCCATAAATACTGTTCCCTCCTTTTCACATTGTTCAATCTGTTCGAGCCAGAGCTCCGGAAGAATCGTATCGAAAGTATCTCCTGCCTGCGCCATCTGCTCACATAAGCTGCTCATTATTATGTAGTCTTTGCTTCGTCTGTGCAAAATTTCCGTCTGCAGCTCCATGCAGCTTTTCAAGGATACTTTCTTTTCAAAAATGTCCCGTATAGTTTCCAGCGGGAAATCTAATTTACGAAGCAATTTGATCAGCTTCAGCCGATTGACATCCTCCAGGTTATACTCCCGGTAACCGTTATCTGCTCGTGTCACATTGAGCAATCCTTCTTTTTCATAAAACCGGATATTCTTTTTGCTGATTCCGGCCAGTTCTTCCGCCTGTTGTATCTTCATATCGGTCTTCTCCCTTCGTCTGACACCGTGAGTATAGAGCTTCCACAAAGGGGAAGGTCAAGTCTTTTTTTCATTGTATCTGGATTTTTTTGACACAGCAAGAAAAGATTATGGGAATTCCGTCCTTTGCGCGGATTTGTCTGAATGCTTTTTTCACATTTCCTGTACAAAGTCCAAATTATTCAGCACTTTTACTTTTATCTCGGTTTTATGGACTTAATTATTCTTTTTTATTATGTAAAGTCCAATTCTGGCTTTGTTTCTCCTTGCTTTCCGGACTTTTTCTTTTCTTTCTCCTGCATCCAAAATGAGTTCCGCGGCTTCTCTCTTCTGGACTTTTTTCTTTTCTTTCCTTCTCCTGAATCCAAACCTTGATATTCACTTTCGGTTCAGAAGCGAAGTCAAAAGGTCATACACCAATGTGACATTCTCCATCGATGTATGACCTTTCTCTCTACTTTCTCATTTTGGGCCCAAACAGCAAACTGACGATCCATCCGAAGATAATGGCAGAGGATATACCGGCAGCCCCGGCGGTGAATCCTCCAGTAAACAGACCAAGGAATCCGTCTTTGTCCACGGCTTCCTTCACACCCTTCCAAAGCACATTGCCAAATCCCAGAAGCGGTACGGACGCACCAGCCCCCGCGAAGTCCTGAAAAGCGTCATATATGCCCAACGCTCCCAGCACTGCTCCCGTACAAACCAGGATCACCATGACCCGACCGGGCAAAAGCTTCGTTTTGTCCAGAAGGATCTGCACCAGTGAACAGATCGCACCGCCAACAACAAATGCCAGAATATATTCCATACTAGCCTCCTTTTCACATGCTCAATCCTAATATCGCTTTGCATTATCATAGAAAACCGTGAATCAAACCCTCTGTTCCATGCTCCATTCATTACACGGATTCACCATTTCGATTTCTTACTCAAATCCACTACACAGCCTCAATGCGAACCGCATGAGCAATGGCCGGTATCGTACGCCCCTGGGCAAAGCTTACCTTAGACAGTAACGCACCTGTTGGTACAAAAAGTACCCTTTTCCATCCCTCTTCCTTCATCCGGGGCAATATAAATGCCGTCAGAACCGACGCCGCGCACCCACAGCCTGTTCCACCGGAATGTACGTCCTGTTTTTTGATATCGAATATTCTTAGTCCGCAATCATCATGACGCCCCTCAATATCATAAGACTTTTTCGCCAGCTGCTCGATCAGTATCTGGCTGCCAATGATACCCAGATCTCCTGTAAAAATGGCATCATAATCTTCCGGCCCACAGCCCAGATCCTTAAAATGTGCGGCAATGGTATCCACCGCCGCCGGAGCCATGCAGGCTCCCATATTAAAGGAATCCTTCATGCCATAATCCACAATTTTTCCCGGTGTTACTGCTGTGATAGCCAAAGGCTTCTTTCTGCGCCCCAGCACACAAGCACCTCCTCCAGTCACTGTCCAGCCAGCAGACAGCGGACGCTGATTTCCATACTCCAGAGGAAAGCGAAATTCCTTTTCAGCACTGGCAAAATGGCTGGAGGTCACACACAGCACATAGTCTGCTGCCCCGGATGCCACCATGCTGCTGCCAAGAATCAGAGTTTCTCCCATAGTGGAGCAGGCGCCAAAAACGCCAAAATAGGGGATTTCCAGCTTAGCCATACCAAAAGAGCTGGCCACCCCCTGAGCCTCCAGATCTCCGGCAAACAGATACCGGATCTGTGTCCGCTCCAGACCACTCTTTTTCAGCGCTGTTTTAGCCGCCCGGATCTGCAATTCGCTTTCTGCTTCCTCCCAGCTGTTCTCCCCAAACATAGGATCAGCCACTACCTCGTCAAACAGCTTGCCCAGGGGACCGTCCCCTTCTTTTTTCCCTACCACCGATCCTTCTCCCTCGAAGTACACCGGTACGTCATATACAATACTTCTGTCACCTTTTTGCATAGGCACCTCCGAAACGTATCTTTAACGTATCTGTTCTGAACAGTTACTCTTTAACATGTTTCTCTTCAGATACCAGTATGCGCCGTTTCTGACAGAAAATACCTGCCTGCGGTGGAATATTTTTCACGGCAGGCAGGTATATGTGTATTATTATATAAAATATATTTTAAGAATACCTTGTGTTTTTTCTCTGATATGATAGTATATACACATAAAAAAGAGCAACCGCCCACAAAGTGGTTAGCCTCCAAGTATTTACAAAAGCCTACCTGTACGCGCTAAGTAACAAGGTAGGCTTTTTTATTTTAGCTTGTTATTCCTATCTAAATAGGCAAGCAGTGTAATTAAAAAAGTTGCAAACAGGATCAGATCCTGAAATGTAAAAAGCACTTGCCACAACATCCTGAAAAAAGAACCAGCCCCGGCTCGCAGACACTCCTCTGCAGCCGGGGCTGGTTCTTTATCCATAACTCATTTTTTAATACGACTTCAATTCCTTCCAAAGCTGATTATAATACCGCTCATCCTCTTCTCCGAGATACTTATACACCTCACACTTACTCAAGGTCTCCTCGTCCGGGAAAATCGTATAATCCTCTTTTGTCTCATCATCCAGTTCCTCATATACCGCCTGGTTGGGGGTTGCGTAGTAGATATAGTCAAAATTCATCAGCCCCACATCCACCCGGTTCATAAAATCAATGAACTTCTCGGCAGCCTCCTTATGCTTTGCCGTTTTCGGGATCATCCAGCAGTCAAACCAGATATTGGAGCCTTCCTTCGGTACACAGTAGTCCAGATCCTCATTGGCATCCATAGCGGCAGTGGCATCACCGGAATAGATCACCGCCATGGCCGCATCACCGGAGATCATGGCGTCTCTTGACTCATCCACCAGATAGGCCATGACCAGTTTTTTCTGATCAAACAGCATCTGCTGCGCCTTAAGCAGTTCATTTTTATCCACTGTATTGATGGAAGCTCCCATCAGCTTCAGCGGCACGATAAAAGCATCCCGCATACTGTTTTCCATGATCAGCTGATCACTATAGTTCTCATCCCAGAGGATCTCCCAGCTGTCCACCTCTTCTTCCACCATTTCCGTATTGTAGCAGATACCTACGGTTCCCCAGAAATACGGTACAGCATACTCATTATTCGGATCAAAGGATTTGCAGAAATCCAGATACGTCGGATCCAGATTATCATAATTCTCCATGGAGGAAGTATCGATCTTCTGCAGTTCCCCTGCCAGGATCATTTTTTCTATCATATAATCTGATGTACAGATCAGATCGTAATTGATGGCTCCTGACTGGTACTTGGTGTACATATCCTCGGGAGTGACATACTCTTCGTATTTGACCTTGATTCCGGTCTCCTCCTCGAACATATCCAGGACACTTCTCTCAATATAATCGCCGTAATTAAATACGATCAGTGTATTGTCATCCTCAGCTGCCGCAGATCCATTTTGACCCGCGCCACAGCCGGTGACAGAAAGGCATACCGCCATAGCGGCTGCCAGTATTGCATACTTTTTCATGGGCACCTCCTAGTAAACCTTCATCTCGTCCTGTTTTGCCCCGATCCGGTTGACCACAAAAAGGATCAAAAGGATCGCCAGAAACAGCAGGGTAGACATGGCATACATCTCCGGATTGATACCGCGGCGTACCTCCTGGTACAGCATCGTGGAAATCGTATTGATACCGGCTCCCTTGGTAAAGTAGGTAATAATAAAATCGTCCAGAGAAATGGTAAATGCCATTAAAAATCCCGCCATAATGCCCGGCATCAGCTCCGGAAGAACTACCTTAATAAAAGCATATACCGGTCCCGCGCCCAAATCCAGTGCCGCCTCGTAGGTGGTCTTACTGGCAGAGCGAAGCCTCGGATTTACATTCAGGATCACATAGGGAATACCCAGCGTCACATGACCAATGAGCATGGAAGTATAGCCCAGATTCATAAACCGTACAAACAGCAGCATGATGGCGATACCGGTAACAATATCCGCATTCAGCATGGGAATATTAGTGACAGTACCGATTACCGCCTGACTTCTTTTGCTCATCACCGTCATACCGATACAGGCAAAAGTTCCCAGCAAAGTAGCAATCAGTGCCGCCGATGTAGTCAGCATCAGCGATGTTTTCACTGCGTCGATCACTGCCTCATTCTGAAACAGCTGCACATACCAGTCCAGAGTAAAGCCGCCCCATATGGTACGGGCCTTGGACGCATTAAAGGAACACACGATCAGTACCGCAATGGGCGCATACAAAATCGTAAAGATCAATCCCACATAAAATTTCTGGAGAAAGGATTTTGTTTTTACCATATCATCTGTCCCTCCCCTGATTTATCATATTTGTTCATGATGGCCATACTGATAAAGATGAATACCATCAGTACAATGGAAAGGCCGGAGCCCAGATTCCAGTTGTTGGTCAGTGAGAATTCCTGATCGATAACATTACCGATCAGAAGTACCTTGGAACCGCCCAGAATATCCGCAATAACGAACTCGGAGATTCCCGGAATAAAGACCATGATAATACCGCTCAAAACACCCGGCAGGGACAGCGGCATGATCACATGCATAAATACGGTCTTTGTATCCGCGCCCAGGTCACGGGCCGCGTCAATGACATTTCTGTCAATTTTGCACATGACATTATAGATGGGCAGGATCATAAACGGCAGATACTCGTAGACCATACCGATCAGGATCGCTGTCTTTGAATACATGATGTGCAGCGGACCGATACCGAAAAATCCGAGGATTGCATTTAAAATACCGGTATTGGCCAGGATCATCTGCAGTGCCATGATACGCAGCAGGAAATTGATCCACATGGGCAGCATAAACAGCATAATGATGGTGCCGCTTTTTTGCTCCCCAAAATTGCTTAATATATAGGCCAGCGGATAGGAAATCACCAGACTGATCAGCGTACTTCCCAGAGCGATCTGGATAGACTCCCACAGCGCTTTGGCATGAATCGGATCAGCAATGGCCAGCAGATTGTCCAGCGTAAAGCTGCCGCTGTCGTTGGTCAGTCCATAGTAAAGGATCATCAGAAGCGGCAGGATAATAAAGCCCACGGCCCACACAAGATAAGGGCCTGTCAGCAGTTTTCTTTTATTCGTATTCATCCGGATCCACAGCTTTCTCGTCATCGGACGCAGGTTTATTCATAATCTGGATATTGAAAGGATCCACAAACAGACTCACCTTTTCTCCCGGCTGACGGGCCACCGTACTCTGTACCAGCCATTCGTAGCCGTTAGCCATGACTTCCATCTCATAGTGCACACCCTTAAAGATCAGGTTGGTGACTACGCCGTCCAGCACACCTCTGCCCGGGGCTCCAAGGATCAGATCCTCAGGACGGATCACTACGTCCACCGGCTTGTTGGTGCCAAATCCTGTATCCACACAGACAAAACGAACACCAAGAATCTCCACCAGCTTATCCTGGATCATGATACCATCAATAATATTGCTGTCACCGATAAAATCTGCGACAAAGGCATTCTCGGGCTCATTGTAAATATCTTCCGGTGTACCCATCTGCTGAATATAGCCCTGGTTCATGACCACCACCGTATCGGACATAGTCAGCGCTTCCTCCTGATCGTGGGTAACGTAAACAAAAGTAATGCCCAGCTCATTTTTCAGACGCACCAGCTCATACTGCATCTCCTGACGCAGCTTCAGATCCAGCGCTCCCAGCGGTTCATCCAGAAGCAGTACTTTCGGCTCATTGACGATGGCACGGGCAATGGCGATACGCTGCTGCTGTCCGCCGGACAGGGACATGGGATTCCTTTTCTCATATCCCTCCAGATTGACAAGCTTTAATGCATAGGAAATTTTATCGCGGATATAAGCGTCTGTTTTACCACTGATTTTCAATCCGAAAGCAATATTTTCCGCCACATTCATATGGGGAAATAACGCGTATTTCTGAAATACCGTATTCAGATTTCTCTTGTTCGGCGCCAGGTTGGTAATATCCTTACCGTCAAATATGACCTTACCCTGATCCGGCGTGACAAATCCGCCAAGGATCCTTAAGGTGGTGGTTTTACCGCAGCCGGACGGTCCCAGCAGCGTCAGAAATTCATTTTCATGGATGGTCAGATTCAGATCATCCAGTACCATCTCTCCGTCAAAGGATTTGGAGATGTGTTCAAGGTCAATCAAAGGCTGTTTACTCAACGCTTACTCCTCCTGTGTAAGTAATGATGCACCGATGCTAAAAGCTCGGCGGTGTGCTGACCCAGATCAGCACGGCTCCCTTGTCGGACTTGACGTAATGTCTGGCCGACGGGATAAAATAAAAAGATTCCCCTTTCTTTACCGGAATCTTCTTTTTGCCCAGACGTATGGTGATCTCTCCCTCGATCACATACCCGAACTCCTCTCCCTCATGGGGATTGTCCGGATAAGAGGAACCACCGGGCTCAAGCGTAAGTCTGATGGGCTCCATCTTATTTTTCTGGGCATTGGGGATGATCCATTCGATCCGCGCTTTACTGTCCGGCTCTTCCTTCACGAAGTAATCTTCCTCCGAAAAAGCGATTCTGTCGTCTGTTTCATCCTGGAAAAACGAAGCGATATCTGTGCCGAGGCACTGCAGGATATCCACCAGAGTGGCAATGGAAGGTGAGGTCAGATCGCGCTCCAGCTGGGAAATAAATCCTTT
>JAEDOO010000192.1 GCA_016301965.1 Lachnospiraceae bacterium
TGTTCAGAAGAAAAAAGAAATAAAAAGATCATTCATACCAAAAGTATGGTAGAATAAAAAAAATAACGCTCTCGGGGAAAGACGGATTTACCAGACGAAGAGGGATCGAAAAAGGAGTCACCATGCACCACATTTTTTATCTGATGGGAAAAAGCGCTTCCGGGAAGGATACCATATACCAGAAACTTTTAGAAAAAAGAGATTTAGACCTGCAAAGGATTGTCCTGTATACTACTCGTCCAATCCGGGAGGGGGAAGCAGAAGGAAGAGAATATTATTTTACAGACGAACAGAAGCTTCAGACACTTCAGAATGAGGGGCGTCTGATCGAGCTTCGTTCTTACGATACCGTCCATGGTGTATGGCATTATTTTACGGCGGACGATGGGCAGATCAATCTGAAAAGTCATGATTATCTGGGCATCGGCACGCTGGAATCTTATCAGAAGATGAAAGAATATTTCGGACAGGATACAATGGTTCCTCTGTACATCGAAGTTGAGGATGGGGAACGCCTGAGCCGTGCGCTGACCCGGGAAAAAAAGCAGAAAAGCCCGCGATATGCGGAGCTGTGCCGGAGATTTCTGGCGGACTGTGAGGACTTTTCCGAGGAGAAGCTTTTGGCGGCAGGGATCACGCAGCGTTTTTCCAATGCAAATTTGGAGGAATGTATGGCGGAGATTGAAAAAAAGATTAAATCTATGATATACTGTGAACGATAAACTTTCGGTTTATCGTTCATTGTGTTATAATAAAAAATCACCGGAATTTAGTATATGCAAAGGATAATCTATTGATAAGTCCGGCAAGACCCTGAGTGATGATGGACAATTTGGTGTAATCAGAATGGGTTTTTAGTCGATGAAGTGCAATTTGATATAAAAATGGATTTTTGGTGAAAGAACAGACACAGGAGGATACCATGCCGGGATTTGACAGTGTGATCGGCCTGGAAGAGGTCGTTGAGTATTTACAGAATATCATAAAAACCGATAAAGTCGCGCAGACGTATATCTTTTACGGAGAAAAAGGGACGGGAAAGAAGCTTCTGTCCGGCATTCTGGCTATGACGCTGCAGTGCGAGAAGCATGGGATCGAACCCTGTCTGGAGTGTCCTTCCTGCAAAAAGGCAGAGACCCGCAACCATCCGGATATCATCACGGTATACCATGAAAAACCGGCCAGTATCGGTATCGATGAGATCCGGGCCCAGCTGGTGGACGATATCCTGATCCGTCCGGAATGCAGCCCCTACAAGATCTATATTGTGCCGGAATCAGAGAAGATGACGACGCAGGCCCAGAACGCCCTGTTAAAGACACTGGAGGATCTGCCGAAGTATGCCAAGATCTTTCTTCTGACGAACAACGTGGATATGCTGTTGCCTACGATCCGTTCCCGCTGCGTACATCTGGCCATGCGTCTTGTCAGTGAACCG
The DNA here is from genome assembly GCA_016301965.1 of Lachnospiraceae bacterium. GTDB lineage: Bacteria > Bacillota > Clostridia > Lachnospirales > Lachnospiraceae > UBA11957. The sequence continues at coordinate 1,439 of JAEDOO010000192.1, forward strand.
AAGGTTAAGAAATATCTGATGGACACCTGCGCTGTGCCGGATTATTATGCGGAGCTGGATGCGGCCTATGCTCAGGGAAATATCGGCAAAGCCAGAGATATTGCCACTTCCGGTACTTTCCACAGCCGGGTGGATACCTGTGTGGAGATCCTTTCCCGGTCGTATCATATGCCTATGGTGCAGGTCAATGATTGTGTGAAGCGCCTGACAGAGGAAAAAGCGGACATTAACGAATACCTTGAACTGTTTACCATGTGGTTTCGGGATGTGCTGCTGTTTAAAGCAACGGCAGAAGTGGATAAGCTGGTGTTCAGACGTCAGCTGGATATGATCAAAAAGCGTGCCAGCCAGAGTTCCTATGAGGGGTTGCAGGAGATTCTGAACGCTATAGAAAAAGTAAAAACGAGGCTGAAGGCCAATGTAAACTTCGAGTTGAGCATTGAGCTTCTGCTTCTGACAATCCGTGAGAATTAAGGAGCTATGGATATGATAAAAGTAATCGGAGTGCGTTTCCGCCATGTGGGCAAAATTTATTATTTTGATCCAAAAGACTATCCTGTATGTGAGGGTGATCATGTCATCGTGGAAACAGCCCGGGGTGTTGAGTATGGTTTTGTCGTACTCGGTCCCAGAGAAGTCAGCGAGGAAAAGGTGATCCAGCCACTGAAAAGTGTGATTCGCGTGGCTACGCCAAAGGACGATGCCCGGGAAGAAAACAATCGCAAAAAAGAAAAAGAGGCATTTCAGATCTGTCTGAAAAAGATTCGTGAACACAATTTGGATATGAAGCTGATCGAAGCAGAATACACCTTTGATAATAATAAAGTGCTGTTTTACTTTACGGCCGACGGACGTATTGATTTCCGTGAGCTGGTAAAGGATCTGGCTGCTGTGTTTAAGACACGTATCGAGCTCCGCCAGATCGGTGTCAGAGACGAGACAAAGATCCTGGGAGGTATCGGTATCTGCGGTCGCCCGCTTTGCTGCCATACGTTCCTTTCGGAATTTGCACCGGTGTCCATTAAGATGGCAAAGGAGCAGAATCTGTCTTTAAATCCGACAAAGATATCCGGTGTTTGCGGCAGACTGATGTGCTGCCTGAAAAACGAGCAGGAGACCTACGAATACCTGAACAAAAAGCTTCCGGCGGTGGGAGATTATGTGACTACACCGGACGGTTTAAAGGGTGAGGTCAGCAGCGTCAATGTGCTCAGACAGCTGGTCAAGGTGCTGGTGGACGTTAACGATGAGAAGGAGATCCAGGAGTACAAAGTGGAAGAGCTTAAGTTTAAGCCCCGGCACAAGAAGGTGAAGCTTTCGGCGGAGGAAGTGAAGGCCTGCGCCAGTCTGGAGAAAGAGAACTGA
>JAEDOO010000193.1 GCA_016301965.1 Lachnospiraceae bacterium
TCAATGACAGAATCCGGCACACCGGCCAGCTTGGCCACCTGAATACCGTAACTCTTGTCTGCGCCACCCTTGACGATCTTACGCAGGAACACGATATCATCTCCACGTTCCTTGACTGCGATGCAGTAATTGTTGACACCGGGTATCTTACCCTCCAGCTCTGTTAGTTCGTGATAATGAGTAGCAAATAGCGTCTTAGATCCCAGGATTTTCGGGCTTGCAATGTGCTCGATCACAGCCCAGGCGATGCTCAACCCGTCAAAGGTACTGGTACCGCGGCCAATCTCATCCAGGATCAGCAGACTGTTTTTTGTGGCATTGCGAAGAATATTGGCCACCTCGGTCATTTCCACCATAAAAGTGCTCTGGCCGCTGGCCAGATCATCAGACGCTCCCACACGGGTAAAGATACGGTCAACAATACCGATCTTTGCCTTCTGAGCCGGTACAAAAGATCCGATCTGCGCCATCAGAACGATGAGCGCCACCTGACGCATGTAGGTAGATTTACCTGCCATATTCGGTCCAGTAATGACAGCGATTCGGTTCTCCCCATTATCCAACTTAACATCGTTGGCAATAAACATATCGTTGGGGATCATCTTCTCCACCACCGGATGGCGACCGCCGCGAATATCGATCACTCCCCGGGAATTCACCGTCGGGCGCACATAATTGTTCCGACTGGCCACCAGGGAAAGGGAAGCAAATACATCCAGTCTTGCCACGGCGCGGGCTGTCTTCTGAATACGTTCTACCTCGGCAGCCACTTTATCTCTGACCTGAGCAAACAGCACGTATTCCAGAGAATACAGCTTATCCTCTGCCCCGAGGATCATATCCTCCAGCTCTTTGAGCTTCGGCGTGATATAACGCTCCGCATTAGTCAGCGTCTGTTTTCTGGTATAGTAATCCGGCACCATTTCCTTAAAAGAATTGGTTACCTCCAAATAATAGCCGAATACTTTATTATATTTGATACGCAGGTTACGGATACCGGTTTTCTCCCGCTCCTCTGTCTCGAGATCCGCCAGCCAGTTTTTTCCTTCCGTTTTGGCGTTGCGGTAATTGTCCACGTCCTGATTGTAACCGTCCCGGATAATACCGCCCTCCTTCATGGCCAGCGGCGGATCATCCACGATGGCCGCTGTGATCAGCTCACACAGATCCTCCAAAGCATCCATATCCTCATAGATCTCCTGCAATGCACTGCAGGAACACTCTTTTAATAAGAGACGGATATGGGGGAGCATCTCCAGTGATGAACGAAATGCCAGAAGGTCCCGCGGATTGGCAGAATGGTAACTGATTCGGGAGATCAGACGCTCCAGATCGTAAACCGGCTGCAGATATTCCCGGATCTCATCCCGGATCATGGGTTTATTGTTCAGTTCTTCGATGGCATCCTGCCGCTTTTCAATCAATTCTACATCCACCAGCGGCTGCTCCACGAAGCTTCGCATCATGCGCGCGCCCATGGCAGTCTTTGTCTTGTCCAACACCCAGAGAAGAGAACCTCGCTTCTGTTTCTCCCGAAGCGTCTCCACCAGTTCCAGATTTCTGCGGCTGGAGCTGTCGATCAGCATAAAATGATCCGTCACATAGGGAGTGATCCTGCTCATATGCTCCAGATTACTCTTCTGGGTCTCTTTCAGATAGATAAACAAAGCTCCTGCCGCAAGAATGGAAGTCTCATAATCTCCCAGGCCCAGTCCTTCAATGGACATGACATGGAAATGCTCCATCAGCGTCTTATGGCAGAGTTCGTCATCAAAATACCAGGAATCCAGCGGATATATAGCGATATTCATGCGATGTTTCAGATCATCCACATCGATACCGCTGACAAGTAAGGCCTGATTACAGATGATCTCCGACGGTGTGTATTTATTGATCTCATCTACCAGCTTCCTGCCCTTGTCCACCTCGGTGACATAGCATTCGCCGGTGCTGACATCCGCAATACAGATGCCAAAATGATTTTCCATATAAACGATGCTCATAAGATAATTGTTCTTTGCATCGTCGATACCGGTGGCGTTTAAGTTGGTTCCCGGCGTAACCACCCGGATAACCTCACGCTTTACCATGCCCTTTGCGGTTTTCGGATCCTCCATCTGTTCGCAGATAGCCACTTTATAGCCTTTAGCGATCAGACGGTTGATATACGTCTCTGCCGCATGGAAAGGAACACCGCACATAGGGGCGCGCTCCTCCAGGCCACAGTCCTTGCCCGTAAGCGTAATTTCAAGTTCTTTTGTTACTGTTAAAGCATCATCAAAAAACATCTCGTAGAAATCGCCGAGACGGTAAAAGAGGATACAGTCCTTGTATTCCTCCTTGGTTTTCATATAATGCTGCATCATTGGTGAAAGTGCCAATTTATCTACCTGCCTGTTCTTCTACACGGGTGCCCATGTAGTAAAATCCTTTACATGTATCCAGATGAACGGGAATGATGTGTCCAATATCGCTTTCTGTTCCCGCAAAATGTACCAGAAGATTATTCCCCATTCTTCCGGTCACCAGATGAGGATCCTGCTCATTGATCCCCTCCACCAGAACCTCCATGGTCTGGCCCTCAAAACGAGAGGATACCTCCCGGGAGATATCCTGTACCAGAGTCAGAAGCCGGTCAAAACGCTCCTTGACCACATCCTCCGGCACCTGATTTTCCATGGCTGCCGCCGGTGTACCGGTACGTTTGGAATAAATAAAGGTAAACGCACTGTCGTAACGCACCCGGCGTACCACATCCAGCGTTTCCTC
>JAEDOO010000037.1 GCA_016301965.1 Lachnospiraceae bacterium
GGTGTGATCAACTAGACAATCTTATCGCCACAGACGAAAAAATCCTCAGTGAATACCAGAAACGATGAGCAAAGTCATGTTAAGATGATTTTTTACTTATGTAGGAATATTTTGTGAAAAACATACAATATAATCTCCTGATAATCAAAAAATATACAAAACTAGCATAAAAATCCTTTGAAAATGCAGCATATTATGTGGACTTTTATTCATTAATATGTAATAATATTTTTAAAAGTCAAAATCACCGTTTCAAGATGATGATTTGAGATTTTGCTTTTTACATGTTTCCTGTGTATAAAGGAAAAGAGAAGGAACGGAGGAGAAAAAATGGCAATCAGAGAATGTGGAAAAGGGCATATTTACGATTCCGATCAGTATGGTGCATGTCCGTATTGCAACACTGGAAGAAGCATGATCAGTTTTGGCGCAGGCAATGATGTGGGAAAGACTTCAGCGCCTGCCGGATATAATGCAACTGTTGCGCCGGGGATGCAGGGGAATCGTAATCCGGGTGCGGCATCCTTTACAGGATATTCCGGGTTCCCTGTTAACGGATCGGATGATGAAAATCTGGGAAAAACCGTTGCACCGGATAGTTACCGCAAAAAGATGGAAGAAAAGAGCAAAACAGTCGGAGTATTTAAGAAAAAGTATGACCTTGAGCCGGTAGTGGGCTGGCTGGTATGCGTTGAAGGACCCACAAAAGGGAAAGATTATCATCTGTGGGCCAGGATAAATACAATCGGACGAAGTGAAAAAATGGATGTTTGTCTTCAGGAGGATATGACAGTCTCCAAAGAAAATCATGCCCGTCTGGCTTACGATCCCAAACATAACAATTTCCAGATCATTCCGGCAGATAGCACCAACAATATTTATCTTAATGACGAACCGATCTATGTGCCTACAAAGCTGAATGCGTATGATGTTGTTGAGTTTGGTGAGACTAAAATGGTTTTTGTTCCTTTCTGTAACGATCAGTTCCAGTGGAAGACCGGGCGTTGAATAGGGTGAAGTAGAATGAGTATTTTTCTGTGGAAAAGGAAGAAGAAACCGAAGGAGAAAATAGAACCGGAAAGATCTGAGGATAATTTACCCTTGCCGGTACCGGCAGTGAGAAAGCTCAGTTATGCAGTGGCAAATGTGCAGGGAATAGGAAGAAGAAGCCGTCAGGAGGATTCCTTCGCTTTTGTAAATGCGCTGGATGTCACTGAAATCGCCGAAAAGGGATTATTCGCCATAGTGGCAGACGGTATGGGCGGCATGAAAGATGGAAAAATTGCCAGTGAAAGTGCCATTTCCAGTCTGAAGGAATCCTTTGCGGAACTGGAGTATGAGGACGATCTGGCAGAGCAGCTCCTTGAAGGAGTGCTTCGTGCCGGCGAAGAGGTGTATGAAAAACTGGGAGGCGATGGCGGAAGCACTGCGGTTGTCTGCATGTGTTATGACGAAAAATTATATTTTGTCAGTGTGGGTGACAGCTTCTTGTATCTGAAAAGAAATGATCAGCTGTACCGGTTGAATCGGGAACACAATGTCTTACAGCAGAAATATATGCAGACGATTCGACGTGGATCTGCAGACCCCATCCCGGCACAGCAAAGTGAAGAAAAAGCCGCCCTGACACAGTTTTTAGGCATGAATTTTCTGGATGATGTGGATTATCTGCGTAAACCGTTTGCCCTGCAGGATAAAGATGTTTTGCTGTTGTGTTCGGATGGTGTTGGCGGTGTCCTGTCACAGGAAGATATTCTTTCCTGTTTGAGTCTATCTTCCCCATCGGAAATATGTGAGGAAATTGAACGCAGGATACAGAGAGAAAACAGAACATACCAGGATAACTACACGGCATTGATTATCTGGTGTGAAAAATAGAAAGAGAGGAACAAAGGATGAAAAAAGTATTCGTCGCATGGGTGATGGCAATTCTTCTTGTATTTGGAATGCCGATGAAGGCATCTGCTGATTTTAGTGTAGATACAAGAAAAAGTGTAGCCGTTGTGTATACCTGTCTGGATATGGACCGCGGAGAGTATGGTTTTGGTTGGGGAACAGGTTTCTTTGTAGGAAAAACAGGAGAAAATCCGACATACCTTCTTACAAATTATCATGTAATTTCTGATTTTGTGAATTATGGCGCAGGTGAACTGATTGGTTGTAATATCAATGGAGTGGATATGCAGGGACGAAGCAAAGTCAGAGTATATTATGATTCGAACGAGTACAATGAGGCTTACGTTGTAGGGTATAGTGAATCAAAGGATGTGGCGCTCTTAAAGCTTGCTTCTGCTACGGATAAAAGAAAACCGCTTCCATTGTGCAGTCCGACGGATGCTATGGTTGGTTCACAGATTTATGCCGTAGGATATCCTGGATTGTCTGAAAACATTTTTGCCGGTTCCACTACTTCCTGGAGCGAATCAGATGCCAGTGTAACAGGTGGTACATTCAGCCGTATTTTTACTACGGAAGGAACCGGAAGAGTCAACATCCAGATCGATTGCGTGATTCAGCATGGTAATTCCGGCGGACCGTTGGTTAATGATGCGGGCGAAGCGATCGGAATCAATACATGGGGCTTTTCCGCGGATTCTGAATCAGTAAATTATGCAGTTAGTATTGATGAGGGAATTACACTGCTGAGACTGTATGGTGTAGAGTTTACCACATCCTCCGGTACAGGAGAAAATACAGGTGATACTCAGATGACGGATACACCGAATATAACTGAAGGCAGTCAGAGTATTGACGGCAGTGCAGAGGCTATAGAAAATGATATAGCCCAGAATACTCCCAGTTCTTCAGCAGTAACTGAAGGAAATGAAGAAAAATCCAAAGCTAATTTAGGGATGTGGATCGCCATTGCTGTCGCCGTATTGGCAGTAGTCGGTGCCGGCATATTTATCATTTTAAGTAAAAAGAAGAAACCTCAGCCGGAACCTGTTCAGCCGACACCTGTGTCGCCGGAAGCTTTCAAGAGACCGGTGGTTCGTTCAATGTCAGCACAGCATCAGGGTATGCGGGTGTCTCTTTCTGATCGTCAGATTCTCATAGGAAGAAGCAGAGAATGTACGATCGTATTTAAAGAAGGAACACCAGGTGTCAGCGGCAGACATTGTTCTCTGGCCTGGGATGCTTCATCCAGAGATTTTGTTCTTACGGATCTTAAATCTACATATGGAACATATCTGCAGAATGGACAGAGGCTGAATGCGGGAGTACCCTATCACCTTCGTGCAGGAGAATGTTTCTATCTTGGCGAAAATGCCAATATGCTGAGTGTGAATTTGGAGTAAACAAATATGAAACTTAATAGTTTTACCTTTACCAGTCAGGGCGGCAGGGAATATAATGAGGACAATCTGGGAGAGAAAAGCTTGTCTTCCGGTGGACTCTATGTTCTTGCGGATGGATTAGGCGGCCACAAAAACGGCAGTTTAGCTTCAGAAACAATAGTAAATACACTTCTTAATGCTGAGGAACCATCAGAAGAAGAGGATGCACAAGAGTGGCTGTGCAGCCAGTTTGTAAAAGCAAACGAAGAAATATTGAAACTCCAAAAAGAATTACACAGCAATATGCAGAGTACGGCAGTGGCACTTTTGATCAGAAAAGACAAGGCAGATTGGGCTCATCTGGGGGATTCACGCTTGTACTATCTGCATGACGGAAAAATTGTGTCTGTCACAGAAGACCACTCCGTTGCTTTCAAGAAATATAAAGCAGGAGAAATCACCCGCGCCCAGATCAATCAGGATGTGGATCAGTCACTTCTTTTAAAGTCTATGGGTAAAAAAGAAGGCTGCACGGCAGTATGCGAGAGCGCTGAAGATGGTTTGAAACCGGGAGATGGATTTCTGTTGTGCTCCGATGGCGCGTGGGAATATCTGTACGATGAGGAAGTGGTAATCGATTTTCTTAAAGCCAAGGATGCCAGAGAATGGGGAGAATTTCTTTTATTAAGAGTCATTAACCGTGTACAGTCCGGAAATGATAATCTCTCTCTGATCACAGTGTGTGTTGAATGACAGTGCGCAGAAAGGAGAAAACATGAGCAGAAAAATATCCGCAGTGCTGCTTTCTGCGGTACTGGTGCTTTTTTCAGCTTTTCCGGTACTGGCAGAAAGGGAGAATAATGTCGTCGTTTCGGTCGTTTCCGCCTATTATACGGAGGGTATATTTTATACGTTTGTTGATTCTGAAACAGAAGCGGATCTGGAACAGTATGAAACCGGGCTGAGGATCAACAATGTTACGACACTGGGAGAAGGATCTCTGCAGACCTTGAAGAAAAGCGACCTTGTGGTTCGTTATATGCTTCTTCTGGATCTCTCAACTTCCATGCCAAAGTACCAGAAACAGATTTGTTCCTTTGCGGATGCATTGCTGAAATCAGAAACACAGGAATATCAGGTTACCGTGGGCGGTTTTGGCGAGAAGTTTGAGATACTGGCAGAAGATCTGGACAATTGCGAAGACGTTCAGAAAGTGATCGAGGAAACGTCCTGCGATCATCGTGCAACGGATATCTGTGGAGGAATTTCAGCGGCACTGAAATATCTTTCCGGTAAATGTAAAAGTGGAAATGGCCCTGTGAATCTGATCGTATTGACAGATGGTATTCCTTATCTGGCCGGTAATTATGAAAGCGAAGAAAAAGGCATCCTGGAGACTTCGCAGAATGCTGCGCAGATGATCAGCCAGACACCGGAGGTCATTTTGCATACAGTCGGTGTGAATTCCTGGGATCCGACAGTGTTGGATGCACTCTCTTCCGGAAAAGGGCTGGATTTCACAGTGACTACTATCCAGGCAGCAAAAAGAGCCGGAAAAAACATAGCAGCATTTACAGATGATCTGTATGTGACACAGATTCCTTTTACCTGGAATTATACTGAAGACAGGCTTAGCATGCAGCTGTTGCTGCAGGTGCCGGACTCTATGGACATGTATTTTGCCGACATGGAAAATGCAGGAAACGCTGATCGAATCCCGGAGGTAGATCCGTCAGATACATCACAGATCGTTATTCTGGAACCGGAAGGAGGATCTGAAGACGGTGATGCAGAAACTGCGCCCGAAGAGTCACAGCCTATAGAAGGTTCTGCCATCGATGAAACAGAAGAAGGTACCGGTGAAGATGGTTCGGAAGAAGAAGGTTCAGCCGAACAAGGCTCAGAAACATCGGAAATATCGGAAACAGCTGAAGTTACAGAGACATCTGGCACATCGGAAATACCGGAAACATCCGGGATCGTATCTGAGGGTGTTGTGGAAGATGCATCGCAGAATGCGGAAGGTAATACCAGTACAGGCATAAGCTGGCAGATCATAGCGGCAATCGCCGGTGGGCTCGTTCTTCTTGTGGTTATCGTTGTAATTGTTATGATGCGCCTGAGAGGGAAAAAGGCTTACAAAGGTGACGGAAGTGGAGTTTTAATGCAGCTGGAGGTCATTTCCGGCAACTGCAGAAATAAAAAGAATACGATCTATTTGAGAGATGAGCTTATTATTGGCCGCAGCTCATCCTGCGATATCATTTTCGAAGATAAAGACGTTGCACTCAAAAACCTGCGAATCTATACAGACAATCAGATGATCTATCTGGAAAATCTCAGTGCCGGGTCAACAATCTATCTCAATGGCATGAAGATCTTTGCAGAGAATCGACTGAGAAGCGGAGATGAGGTTGCCATCGGAGACGTAAAATTCCTCCTGCGCTTCTAATCTCATCAAAAACTGCACCGACAGTGTATTCAGACACTGTCGGTGCAGTTTTTTCATGGCGATACAGGAATGTAAGCCGTTTTCCCCCACATAGCTTACCTCCCAGATCACCCTGGCAGCAGATTGCTTTCTGTCAGGTGTAAAACAAAAAACAATCGTCATATTTCATCCTCTGAGGCGATATATTGTGAAAAAAGAGCTGTGATCAATTGTGAGAAAAGCCAAAGCAATATATACGGCAATACTTGCTGTTATTATCATGATCTGTACAACATTACATACAGCTTTTGCGCAGACAGACCCCACAATGAGTTCATCCGAAAGCACCGAACCAGTCTCCGTACAGGCCCCCTGCGCTGTACTCATGGAAGTCAGTACAGGCGAGATCCTATATGAAAAAGCTTCAGAAGAACAGCGTACCCCTGCCAGTGTAACAAAATTAATGACACTCCTTCTGATCTACGAGGAGATGGAAAAAGGCTCGCTGCATCTTACGGATACCGTTACTGTCAGTGCCCATGCCAAAAGTATGGGCGGTTCCCAGGTATTTCTCGAGGAAGGAGAACAACAAACCGTAGAGACTATGATCAAATGTATTGTCATAGCCTCGGGCAATGATGCCTCGGTGGCCATGGCAGAGCATATTGCAGGAAGTGAGGAAGCCTTTGTACAGCGGATGAATCAAAGAGCAGCTGAACTATCTCTGTCTCATACAAATTTTGTAGATTGCTGCGGACTTACAGATGATGAGAATCACTATATGAGTGCGAAAGACATTGCGGTAGTCTCAAGGGAGCTTTCCTTACGTTTCCCGGAAATTTTCAATTACTCCGGCATATGGATGGAAGACATCGTGCATAAAACAGCCCGGGGAGAATCACCATTCACTCTGACGAATACCAACAAAATGCTGAGAAGCTTTAAAGGATGTCTCGGCCTTAAAACCGGCAGTACCAGCCGTGCCGGTTTTTGCGTCAGCGAAGTGGCAGAAAGAGATAATATGAAGATGATTGCAGTGATCCTTGGCGGCGAGACTTCTAAAAGCCGGTTTGCCGATGCGGCTGCATTATTGAATTACGGTTTTGGCATGTGTCGGTTATACACAGATCCATCTGTCTCTGTACTTTGTCCCGAAATCCAATGGGCCAGGAATGGGGATTACTATGCCTGTGCCGCTGAAGATTTCAGCTGGCTGGATACCGGAAGCAGTGACTTTTCAAAGATAGAAAAAACCACAGAATTTTTTCCTGAGCTCATCGCTCCATTATCAAAAGGGACGTGCGTCGGTAAACAGATATACACATATGAAGGAAAAAAGATTGGCGAAAATCAGCTGTTGCTCACTGCGGATGTGATGAAAAAAACGTGGAACGACTGTCTGACAGAGATTCTTTCCAAATTAATGTTTAGCGGACAGGGGAGCATTCTTTCTTGAATTATGAAAAAGAGTATTGTATACTCCTAATTATGGCTGTCCGAAAAGAAAAAAGATAAGGAAGGAAGATCATGTCAAGACTCTGTGTTAAAACATACGACCAGCTGGTGCATAAGTCATCTATGCCTGCCGTGTCCGTCAGGCTGGCATTTTTGACGGATTATCACAATGGCAGTCCTGCACTTGCAGATGAGATCCTTTTGCGCCTGTCTCAGATTTCTCCCGACATGATATGCATTGGCGGTGACATGCTTGTGGGAAAACCCGATACATCAACAGCACCGGCTCTTGAATTCGTAAAACGAGTTTCAGCATCATATCCTGTGGTTTATGCCTATGGGAATCATGAATATCGCATGTGCCTTTATCCGGAGACGTACGGGGATGCAGGGCAGCGCTATGAAGAGGCGCTTTTGCGGATGCCATTGACCTTACTGCGAAATTCCTCCGATTCTTTTGCGGTAAAAGAGCTTTCCTTTTCTTTTACGGGATTGGAGATTCCGGCGGTAAATTATAAAAAATGGAAGAAGATTCCCTTTTCCGCAGATGACGTACAGCACCTCGTGGGAAAGCCGAACAAAGAGAACATTCAGGTGCTTCTGGCACACAATCCTGTGTACAGCGATGTGTATCTTGACTGGGGCGCCGATATAATTCTATGCGGGCATATGCATGGGGGGATCGTAAGGCTGTTTGGGCGACCGGTGATCGGTACGGATGGTCGATTCTTTCCCCGGTATGGCTATGGAAGAATCGATAGAGCGGATGCCTCTGTATACGTCAGTGCAGGACTGGGGGAACACACGATTCCGATCCGCCTGTTTAATCCACGGGAAATAGTCGTTGTGAATGTTACAAATGAAATCTGAGAAACGAGGAAGCTATGGAACTTTCTGTCAAACTTCCGGTGTTTGAGGGTCCGCTGGACCTGCTTTTGCACCTGATCGATAAGAATAAAATTGATATATATGATATTCCGATCGTAATGATTACGGATCAGTATCTGGAATATGTGCAGCAGATGCCTCAGGAGGATCTGAATCTGATGAGCGAATTTATGGTCATGGCAGCTACACTTCTGGATATCAAATGCCGTATGCTTCTGCCAAAAGAGGTGAACGAGGAAGGCGAGGAAGAGGATCCCCGGGCAGAACTGGTGGCCCGTCTTCTGGAATACAAGATGTACAAATATATGTCCTTTGAACTGCGTGACCGAATGGATGAGGCACAGCAGCAGCTGTATCATGAGGGGCAGATGCCAAAAGAAGTGGCCGAATACAAGGCTCCCGTGGATACGGAACATCTTCTGGACGATATGACACTGCAAAAGCTTCATGAGATCTTTAAAGATGTGATCAAACGTCAGGAAAACAAGAAAGATCCGATCCGAAGCAATTTTGGCAAGATCCGGAAAGAAGAAGTATCTCTTACGGATAAGCTGGATTATGTAAAGGTATATGCCAGAAATCATGGTCATTTTACTTTCCGCTCCCTTCTGCATGCTCAGTCATCTAAGACACAGGTGATCGTTACCTTTCTGGCGATCCTGGAGCTGATGAAAGCCGGTGAGATCACATTAAAGCAGGAGGAGACCTTTGGGGAGATATATATTGATGTAAATACAAAGGAGGAGCATACGCATGACGATTCCGCAGCTGGAAGCAGCAATTGAGGCGATCCTGTTTACCATGGGAGACCCTGTGGATACCATGAGCATTGCAAAAGCCATTGAACAGGATAAAGATACGACCCGCAAGCTGATCGATGGACTGCGGATCCGCTATGATGAAGAAAACAGAGGAATCCGCCTTCTGGAGCTGGAGGATTCCTGGCAGCTGTGCACAAAAAAAGAATATTATGAAGTGCTGATCCGTCTGGCCTCTCAGCCGAAGAAGGCGGTGCTGACGGATGTTATGCTGGAAACACTGTCTATCATCGCGTATAAACAGCCGGTGACAAAGGCCGAGATCGAGAAGATCAGAGGTGTCAAATCCGATCATGCGGTAAACCGTCTGGTGGAATACAATCTCGTAACGGAGCTTGGCCGTCTGGATGCTCCGGGCCGCCCGATCCTTTTCGGCACGACGCAGGAATTTCTTCGCCGCTTCGGCGTATCCTCACTGGCAGAGCTGCCGGAAGTAAGCACTGTTAAAATGGAAGATTTCAAGGCGGAAGCGGAGGCAGAGATCTTTAAAGACGATCCTCGACCGGAAAATGATGCGGATGAAAATGATGTATCGGACAGGGGAGAGGATGCAGAGGTTTTTCACACTTTAGAACACGATGACATTGAAGACGATAGTTTGTCGGATAAAGGTGATGATATGCCGGCTGAGGTTTTTACAGAGGAAAATCCGGAAGAAATGGAATAAAAGTTTCGAGGAAAAAATAGGTTGAAACGGTGGTTATGCGTGATAAGCAGTATGTTGCTGATGACTCAGCTCTGTATATCTGTCTGTACGGCAGATGACAGTTTACCCCCGAATGGAAGTGACCTGCACGCCCTCAGCGCCTGTATGATGGATGGCGATTCCGGGCGTGTGCTGTATGGAAAAAATGAAAATGAAGAACTGGCCATGGCCAGCACCACCAAGATCATGACCTGTATCCTGATCATGGAAAACTGTGATCCGGATGAGGTGGTGACAGCTTCACAAAATGCGGCAGATCAGCCAAAAGTACATCTCGGTGTCCGAAAGGGCCAGAGATTTCTTCTGGAGGATCTGCTTTTTGCATTGATGCTGGAATCTTACAACGATGCAGCGGTCATGCTGGCCGAGCATCTGGATGGCAGTGTGGAAGCCTTTGCTGACAGAATGAACCGGAAAGCCAAGTCACTTTACTGTCTGCATACGCATTTTGTCACACCGAATGGCCTGGATGGCACAGATGAAGGCGGAGAACATCACACAACAGCTGCAGACCTTGCCAGGATTATGCGGTATTGTGTGATGGAATCGGAAAAATCAGAATATTTTATGAAAGTCACACAGACAGCAAGCCATTCGTTTTCCGATCTGGAACAACAGTCTGCCTATACCTGCAATAATCACAATCAGCTGCTGTCCATGACAGCTGGGGTGATGAGCGGGAAAACAGGTTTCACAGGAAAAGCAGGATACTGCTATGTCTGTGCCGTGAGAAACAATGGACGTACGTATATTATTGCGCTTCTGGGCTGCGGGTGGCCGAATAACAAAACCTATAAATGGAAGGATACAATGAAACTTCTGGCGTATGGAAAAGAAACGTTTAACTTCCGGAAACCTGTACCGTTGGGCATTCAGGATACTGTGCTGGTTAAGAAGGCGGTTTATCCCTGGGGCGAAAGCGAAAAACCGCAGCAGATCTCTGCAGTGGAGAAAACAGGGCAGCTTAAGGGAGCCCTGATGACAGATAAAGAAGAAATCCGGGCTGTATACTCATATAAAAAGATTATAACAGCACCGGTACAGGCCGGTACAGAGATTGGAAAAATCTCCTATATGCTGGATGGCATTTGTCTTGGTACAGATGCTGTAGTAGTCACACAGGACATTTCGGAAATATCCCTGCGATGGTGTGCCAGAGCCCTGCTGTATCACTTTCTATGGAAAAATGACAACGGGTGAATTGATTTTACAGGGAATACATTGTATACTGATAAAGAAAAGGGACAGTTTTACTGTATTGGAGGAAATAACCATATGTGGGAATATATTTTGTCTTTGGACCAGGGAACCACCAGTTCCCGGGCTTTGCTGGTGGATAAGCAGGGAAGGATCGTGAGCAGCGCACAGAAAGAATATCGCCAGATCTTTCCAAAAGCCGGATGGGTGGAGCATGATCCTCAGGAGATCTGGTCCACGCAGCTGACAGTTGCGGTAGAAGCCATGAGCAAAATCGGCGTGACCGCCAACAATGTGGCGGCTGTCGGTATCACGAACCAGCGGGAGACCACCGTGGTCTGGGACAGAAATACCGGACTCCCGGTATACAACGCCATTGTATGGCAATGTCGGCGGACAGCTAATCAGGCCGAAAAGCTTAAAAACAGTGAGCTTGGAAAATATATTCAGAAAACAACCGGATTGATTCCGGATCCTTACTTCAGCGCAACAAAGATTGCCTGGATCCTGGATCATGTGGAAGGTGCCAGAGAAAAGGCCGAAAGAGGAGATCTTTTATTCGGTACGACAGACAGCTGGCTGATCTGGAAGCTGACCGGCGGGGAAGTCCATGTGACGGATTACACCAATGCATCCCGTACCATGCTTTATGACATCCATAATCTCTGCTGGGATCAGAAGATTCTGGATGCTTTACATATTCCTGCTTCCATGCTTCCCGAAGTCAAACCGTCCAGCTGTATCTTTGGTTATACAAAAGAACATATTCTCGGCGGTACGATCCCGATCGCCGGTGTGGCAGGTGATCAGCAGTCAGCTCTGTTTGGCCAGTGCTGTTTTGAAACCGGCGACGTAAAAAATACGTATGGTACCGGCTGTTTTCTGCTGATGAATACCGGAGAAAAACCGGTGGAGCCAAAAGATGGTATACTGACTACTCTTGCAGCCAGTGCTGACGGTAAAGTGCGATATGCGCTGGAGGGCAGCGTTTTTGTGGCAGGAGCAGCGATTCAGTGGCTCAGAGATGAGATGGGACTGATCACTACAGCCGAGGAAACGGAAGAACACTGCCGAAATGTATCGGATACTAACGGTGTTTACCTTGTACCGGCGTTTACGGGATTGGGGGCTCCCTATTGGGATCCTTATGCCAGAGGAGTACTGACCGGAATTACCCGCGGCACGAACAAAGATCATGTGATCCGCGCCACGGTAGAATCCCTGGCTTATCAGGTCAGTGATCTTGTGGCTGTGATAGAAGAGACCAGCGGCATACAGATCAGATCGCTTAAAGTGGATGGCGGAGCCAGCGCCAATAATTTTCTCATGCAGTTTCAGTCGGATATTCTGCAGGTCCCGGTTCTCCGACCGGAAATCTATGAAACTACAGCGCTGGGAGCTGCTTATCTGGCCGGCCTGGCGGCAGGCTACTATCAGAGTCTGGATGAGATCAGAAGCCTTTGGCATCTCGGCAGAGAATTTACACCGGAAATGGATGTACAGAAAATGAGTTCCCTGATCTGCGGCTGGAAGAGAGCGGTTTCCTGCAGCTTCGGTCTGGGAAAAGATATCTGAATATTATAAGACGAACGAGGCTGTTCACGTGACAATTTTGAAAAATTGCCGTCGAATAGCCTTTTTGTATGGAAAAAAAGGATTTTTCGTCTGTATTTCGCCGATATGACCATTGAAAAAAAGAATTTGTTCCCTTATAATAAACTCGGCTGAAATTGTTATTATATTACAGGAAAAGCTCCGGCGTTTTCTGTAATCATATTTACGGCGTTTTAAACGCCATTTATGAGAATCTGTTCTGCAGTTTTTCATAAGCCATATTCTAATACAAATGGAGGGCTGAATTAATGAGTAACACAGCACAAAGCGCAGCAAGCCTGAGAATTGCTTCTCTGCTTGACGACAACAGTTTTGTTGAGATCGGCGGCAAGGTTACAGCCAGAGCTACGGATTTCAATCTGTCTGAGAAGGAGACTCCTTCTGACGGCGTTATTACAGGCTACGGTGTGATCGACGGTAACCTCGTCTATGTTTACAGCCAGGATGCTTCCGTTCTGGGTGGAACCATCGGTGAGATGCATGCCAAAAAGATCGCCAGACTGTATGATTTCGCCATGAAAACAGGAGCACCGGTGATCGGACTGATCGACTGTGCAGGTATTCGTCTGCAGGAAGCTACCGATGCTTTGAACGCGCTGGGAGAAATCTACCAGAAACAGGCAGCAGCATCCGGAGTTATTCCGCAGATCACCGCGGTATTTGGTACATGCGGCGGCGGACTGGCTATCGTTCCGGGTATGACGGACTTTACATTTATGGAAGAGAAGAAAGCAAAAGTATTTGTCAACTCTCCGAACGCTCTTGAGGGCAATGAAGTTTCCAAATGTGATACCGCTGGCGCCGACTACCAGAGCAAAGAGACCGGACTGATCGATTATGTGGGAACACAGGAAGATATCCTTTCCCAGATCCGTATGCTGGTTTCCCTGCTTCCGTCCAACAATGTGGACGATGACACCTATACAGGATGTGAGGATGATCTGAACCGCGTATGTGCAGATCTTTCTGACTGTGCTGCAGACGCTGCAGTAGCACTTTCCCGTATTGCCGATGATCAGATCTTCTTTGAGACAAAAGCTGATTACGGCAAAAACATGGTTACCGGTTTCCTGAAACTGAACGGTGCAACGGTTGGCGCAGTAGCCAACAGAACCGCAGTTTTCGGTGATGACGGAGAG
>JAEDOO010000038.1 GCA_016301965.1 Lachnospiraceae bacterium
CAGATGATCCAGTATCAGGTGATCACCCTGATGACCACCAACGGACAGGCTCCGTTTATCACCATTTTCATGTATCTGAATGAAGTGGAGGACGGACAGCTTCGTGAGGACCTGGCACTGATCACAGAGGAAGTACTGCGCCAGAGAATCAAAGGTATCAAGAATGAGAAGGGTGTATTTATTACCCCGGCATTCCCGAAACTGATCTACGTTCTGGAAGAAGACAATATCCGTGAGGGCACCAAATACTGGTATCTGACAAAGCTGGCTGCAGAATGTACCGCAAAACGTATGGTTCCGGATTATATTTCCGAGAAGATCATGAAACAGCTTAAGGTTGACGCTAACGGCGAAGGTCACTGCTATACCTGCATGGGCTGCAGAAGTTTCCTGACACCATATATTGATGAGAACGGAAAACCGAAATACTATGGCCGTTTCAACCAGGGTGTGGTTACCCTGAACCTGGTGGATATCGCCTGCAGCTCCAACCGTGATATGACAAAATTCTGGGAGATCTTTGATGAGAGACTGGATCTGTGCAAAGAAGCCCTGATGTGCCGTCATAAACGTCTTCTGGGCACACCGTCTGATGTGGCTCCGATCCTGTGGCAGTATGGCGCGCTGGCCCGTCTGAAAAAAGGCGAGACCATCGACAAGCTGCTGTACGGCGGTTATTCCACGATTTCTCTGGGCTATGCCGGATTATGTGAATGCGTGCGCTATATGACCGGAAAATCCCATACAGATCCGTCTGCCACACCGTTTGCTATCGAGGTGATGCAGCATATGAACGATGCCTGCAAGAAATGGAAAGCAGAAGAAAATATTGACTTCAGCCTGTATGGAACACCGCTGGAGTCCACCACCTACAAGTTTGCCAAATGCCTGCAGAAACGCTTCGGCGTGATCGAGGGCGTTACGGATAAGAACTACATCACCAACAGCTACCATGTTCATGTAACAGAAGAGATCGATGCCTTCAAGAAACTGAAATTTGAAGCACAGTTCCAGGCACTTTCTCCGGGAGGCGCCATCAGCTACGTGGAAGTTCCGGATATGAAAGACAATCTGGATGCCGTACTCAGTGTTATGCAGTATATCTACGACAACATCATGTACGCAGAGCTCAATACCAAGAGCGATTACTGCCAGGTATGCGGCTATGACGGCGAGATCGAGATCAAAGCTGACAAGGACGGCAAGCTGGTATGGAAATGCCCCAATTGCGGCAATACCGATCAGTCCAAGCTGAATGTAGCCCGCCGTACCTGCGGATACATCGGTACTCAGTTCTGGAATCAGGGACGTACACAGGAGATTAAAGAGCGAGTGCTGCATCTGTAATAGAAACATAACCTTTATTTGTGATAGGAAGGAAAGGCCAAAAGGGCTCGCATCGGATCCGGTGCGGGCTCTTTGCCGCAGGTGACTGTATGTATTACGGAAATATCAAAGGCTTCAGTATTGAAAACGGCGTGGGTGTTCGGGTATCTCTGTTTGTGTCCGGCTGCCGCAACCACTGCAAAAACTGTTTCAGTCCCCAGACCTGGAATTTCACGTATGGGGAGCCGTTTACAGAAGAGACGGAGAAAGAACTTTTGGAAGAACTGGCCCCGGATCATATCCACGGGCTGACGATTCTCGGCGGTGAACCCTTCGAGCCGGAAAATCAGAAAGATATTCTGCCCTTCATCCTAAAAGTGCGCCGTGAACTGCCCCAAAAGACCATCTGGATGTATACCGGATTTACCTATGAGGAACTCACCGGAGAATCCCGCGGAAACTGCGGTGAACTTACCCGGCAGATTTTTGAGAATATCGATGTACTGGTGGACGGCCGCTTCGTGGAAGAAAAGAAAAATCTTCGCATCCGTTTCCGCGGCTCTGAAAATCAGAGGATCCTTGATATGAAAGAGACCCTCCGCATCGGAGAGGTGACATTGATGGAAGAGCTGATGAAGGAACGGCCCTTGAGCTAATCGCTTTAGCTGTTTTTCAAAATCCACAGTTTTCACTGCAGGTTTGTTTAATATATAAAAGCTGCAGTAAGAACTGTGGATTTTTGACATAAAGTGATTATAATAATTTTTAGAAGAGAGAAAAACAGGAAGAAACAGAAGAATAGAACTACAGGGGCATAAGGGATATGATTATCAGAAATGTACAGATTTTCGGTGAAAACAGAACATTTACGCAGGGGGATATCATTGTTCATAACGGAAAATTTGCTGAGGACTCCCTTCAAAATGAAAAAGTAACCGATGGACAGGGCTGGTATGCCATCCCCGGTCTGATCGACATCCATTTCCATGGATGCGCAGGATACGATTTCTGTGACGGCAACGAGGAAGCGCTGGAGAAAATATCTGCCTATGAAGCCTCTGTGGGGGTAACCAGTATCTGTCCGGCGAGTATGACGATCGAGGAGACTAAGCTGTATCAGGCCATGAAAAATGCCGGAGAATATACGTACCGCGGCGGAGCAAAGCTCCAAGGCATCCATATGGAAGGCCCTTTTATCAGCGAAAAGAAAAAAGGAGCACAGGCTGCAGAGAATATCCGTACCTGTGATCTGGAGCTGTACCAGAGACTGCAGGCAGCGTCAGGGGGACAGATACGTATTGTGGATGTAGCACCGGAGACAGAAGTTGCTATGCCGTTTATAGCGGCTGTTAAAAACAAAGTGGTGATATCTCTGGCTCATACAACCGCGGATTACGATACGGCCATGGAAGCCTTTGCTTCCGGGGCAAGACACGTGACGCACTTGTTCAATGCCATGCCGCCATTTCATCACCGGGATCCCGGCGTGATCGGTGCGGCAGCGGATACGAAAGAATGCCGCGTGGAACTGATCTGTGACGGAATTCATGTGCATCCTGCCATGGTTCGTGCAGCATTTTCCCTGTTCGGGCCGGATCGCATCATCCTGATCAGCGACAGCATGCGCGCAACGGGACTTACCGACGGCCAATACACCCTGGGCGGCCAGGACGTTCACGTACAGGGCAAACTTGCCACGCTAAACGACGGCACCATCGCCGGATCCGTCACCAACCTGATGTGCTGTGTACAAACAGCCGTAAAAAAGATGGGAATTCCCCTGGCCGACGCAGTAGCTTGTGCCACAATCAATCCCGCGAAAGAAATCGGCATATACGACCACTGCGGCAGCATAACTCCCGGAAAAGACGCGGACCTGGTTCTGCTGGATGAAAACCTCCAGGTACGTGCTATTTACATTGATGGTATTCTTCAGAAAGACATATTAATATGACAAATGACCCAGATTCTGCAAATTACCAGCAATAACCAATACTGTAATATTTCCTCTGCATCTTTTGGACTGCAGCACCTTTTTGATCTTCCCACGAACAGAAAATACCGGGAGGGGGTGTATACTCTTTCGGCAAACAATTAAAGTGCGTTCTTAGCGGAAGCGAAATCCAATGCCTACTAAGGCTTAGGCGCGAAGGCCTTCCTGAGCGTCTTAGCCGCAGTTGGCATTTAGTTCGCTGGAGCGTTGCACTGTTTGCCGAAAGAGTATACACCCCCTCCCGGTATTTTCGTCCGTCCCTCAATCACAACTCATGATTCTTATAACGACTCAAAATATTCTGAATACGATCCACCGGATTCAGCAATCCCGAAATAGAAGCGTCATGATTCAGATGCTCAATAATATAAGCAATATACTTCGACATATCACAGTCGATATAATACTCACGTGAAAGCAGCTGAGGAGACTGATAGATCAGATTAGTCGTCAGGACCTTATCAAAAATACCCTGCTCATACGCCTGATCAAACTTTTTCAGTCCGTTGGTGAACAGACCAAAGGTGGAGCACATGAAGATCTTTCTGGCTCCCCTGCCTTTCAGATCCTTGGCCACATCCAGCATACTGTCACCGGAAGAGATCATATCATCAATGATCAGCAGATCTTTGCCCTTCACATCACTGCCCAGAAATTCGTGGGCCACAATGGGATTCCGGCCGTTGATCACCCGGGAATAATCCCTGCGCTTGTAGAACATACCCATATCCACACCCAGGTTGTTGGCCATGTAAATAGCACGGGCAGTAGCGCCCTCATCCGGGCTGATGACCATCAGATGATCCGCGTCGATCTGCAGATCCGGTACATGGGTCAGAAGCCCCTTGATAAACTGATAAGTGGGCTGTACTGTCTCGAATCCTCCCATGGGGATGGCATTCTGCACCCGGGGATCATGGGCATCGAAGGTGATGATGTTTTCCACGCCCATACTGTTTAACTCGTTCAGCATAATGGCACAGTCCAGGGATTCACGGCCTGTACGCTTGTGCTGACGTCCCTCGTAAAGGAAAGGCATGATCACATTGATGCGGCGGGCTTTTCCTGCCACAGCGGCGATCACACGTTTCAGATCCTGATAATGTTCATCTGGTGACATATACGAAAGCTTTCCGGCAATACTATAGGAAAGACTGCTGTTACACACATCTACAAGAATGTATAAGTCATAGCCGCGGACGGAATCAAGAAGGGTAGCTTTTCCTTCACCGGAACCGAAGCGGGAGGTCTTTAAAGGAATCAGATAACTGTCTTTGACATAATCAATGGTAGCTGGATGGCCGTTAAGCTCGTGGCAGCGGTTTTCTCTCCACTTTACCAGCTGTTCATCTACTTTTTTGCCCAGATCTTTGCAGCTGTCAAGTGTCAGCAGTCCAAGACGGCCTACGGGCATTACTTTCCCCAAATTCTGTTCAAACATGGATTATTTTCCCCCTGAAAGTTTTTTCTGAAACCGGATATCCCTTCCGGTAAGCTTGATCATGGTGTAGTTGCTGAAAATACGAGAGAAGGTTCTCTCGGAATACATTTCCGAAAAGGCTCCGATCTCCAGATTGGTTGAAATAATGGTCGGCTTTTTCTGGGTCAGGCGTTCGTTGATCAGCAGAAAAAGGCGGGACTGGACAAAGGTATTGGTCAGCTCTGTCCCAAGGTCATCAATGATCAGAAGATCACATTCCCCAACATAATCGGGCAGATCCGGAGTGTTGTCATAGGAATGAAACGTTCTTTTGGCCAGCTCATCAAACAGATCGTAAGCGGAAAAATAGATCACGCTGTGCCCCTGTTCAATGATCTCCCGGGCAATGCAGTGGGTCAGAAACGTCTTTCCCACTCCGGTATGACCGTAGAAGAACAGATTGCCAAAGGTATCCTGAAAATGCTGCGTAAAATCCCAGGCCTGCGCTCTGGCAATCCGGGCCAGTTCCAGAGAAGATTTGCCAGTGGCTTCGTCCATATCGTCTGCATCATACCACCGTTCATCAAAGGTGTCAAAGTTTTCCCGTGACAGAATGTCAGAAAGCTTGGACTGTTCATACAAGAGCTCGATGGCAGCCTGCTTAAAGCAGCTGCATTTTTTGCCGTCGATAAATCCGGTATCCCGGCATTTCTCGCAGTCATAGTGAAGCTCAAGATAATCTGCTGGATAGCCGTAGTCCGTGAGAAGACGGCGGCGTTCTTCGGATAGCTCATGGATGACGGTCTTCAGATCCCAGTCATCTGCCTGCCCGGACAGAAGTTCTCTTGCTTTTCGGATGCTGGCACTTCCTATTTCCCGGTTGATCTCGGTGATCCGCGGGATCCGGGCGGATATTTCCCGGGTATGGGCCTCCAGCGTACGCTGGTGGGCGGCCTGTTTGGCATTGTATTGTCTCATGATCTGGTCATACTGTGTGTTTGTCAGTGGCACGGTTTACTCCTTTTTTCCTGCAGACAAAAGCTGTTGTTCCAGCTTCTGATAGTCGTAGCTTCGCTGTTCAAAATTATTAAAACGGGAGCGGGAAGCTTTGACAGTGTTAGTGTTTTCTTTGGGACGGGTCTGAGCCTGTTTCTGGGCCTGTCTGCGGCTTTCGTGCAGAGCATCCACAGCCTCAATGTCTTTGCGGGTGCGGACTTTTTGCTCTTTCCAGCGGGACAGGATGCTGTCTGCATAGGGAAAACTGACTTTTCCGATGGCTTTTATCGTCCGGCTGCAGGCTTCACAGATCAGATCGGTGTCAAAACCGAAATCTTTCATCCAGTGATCGATCATACGGATCTCCTGTTCTACGGGTGCCCGGTCTGTGATGCCGAAAGCCTTCAGCACAGAATAGTATTGTTTCGTATACTGACTGGATTGCTGCTTGGCCTGATCAATTGTACGTATGCCTTCACTGTGCCAACCAAGGGCCACAGATTCTATGTATCGAAAGCTTTTATGTCCTTTGCTGACACAATATTCTACCAGATATTCGATGAGTTCTGTGGGAAAATGCAAAACTTCATAGTAATAATCCAGAGAAGAAATTTCAGCAGGAGTTAAAGGCTTGCCGATATAGCTTTCTGCAATGTAGAGAAGCTGCGCAAAATCTTCGTCGGCTTTCAGCTGTGCCAGCCGTTCACGGGAAAGCTGTTCTGGTTTGGGAAGTTCTTCTTTTACTGAAGCGGCAGATGCTGATGATTCACGGGTGGAAGCAGCTTCTTTAAGAGATTCTTCCTCCGGCACAGTGTCAGTAAGTGTCAGAGAAAGAAGCTGCCCCTGTGCGGAAGTTAAAGTCATCAGCCCCTGGGTCTGCCAATAGTGCAGAGCCCGAAGTACATCCCCTTCTGTACAAGACAGACGGTCAGCCAGAACATCCGTGGAAAGGGTGGAATCTGCCTGCTGAAATGCCTGCAGAACACAAAGATATACCTTAACAAATTCGCCATTGGCTTTTGGCATGTAATGGTTTAAAAATGTATGAGAGACTGCCACGAAACGACAGTCTTTTTCTTTTTGTAATGCTATTGCTGTCATAATACTCTCCTTAGGGAAATCCCCCTCGAGGGAAGTATACCACAGCAGAGCTGATTTGAAAACCGGAGGCTTTTGGCGGAAATTTTTCTGGATATGGATAAAAGATTGTGGATAATGTGGATAACTTGTGAATAAATATTATGGGAAACCGGAAAAAACGGGAAAAAGGCTGAGTTTTTGCGGAATTTGCGGCAAATGGTGTCGAAATTTATGTTAACCGGTTATGCACAGTATCCTCCACAGAGAAATGGATAGAGGGTGTGTATAATTCTGTGGATAATGTGGATAACTTATGAAAAGGTGGATTTGTGGGGCGGTTGGAGTGGTGGAAAAGTTGTGAATAAAAATTTGTGGACGGACGGAAGGCGCGTGGACTGACAAAAAGGGTATAGTATCTGTTGTCGCTCTCCTACTGCGCTCGCTCCGAGCCTGTAGTCTCGGAGTCGTGCTCGTTAAAGTCGCTTGAAACAGATACTATACCCTTTTTGTCAGTCCGCGCGCCTTCCTGCATATTGAAGGGATGGGTGGGCTGTGGATAAGCATGTGATGTTTTACATACCCAGCAGGTTTTCTCCAATTTTTACAACGTCACCGGCGCCCATGGTGAGGATGATGTCGCCGGGTTCGGCATGGCCAAGAAGGTAATTTTCGATTTCGTCGAAGGTTTCGAGGTAGAGGCATTCTTTGCCGAGGGCCTGGATTTTTTTCTGCAGGTCGGCGGAGGTGATGCCTATGGTGTTTTGCTCTCTGGCGGCGTAGATGGGAGCCAGAATTATTTTGTCGGCCATGGACAGGGCGTCTGCAAAGTCGTCTAAGAGGGCATAGGTCCGGCTGTAGGTGTGAGGCTGGAATACACACCATAGCGTCTTTTTGTCGCAGGCATTAGCTGTGGTCAGGGTAGCGCGGATCTCTGTGGGATGGTGTGCATAATCATCGATGATGGTGATTCCGCCCAGAGAACCTTTGTGCTCGAAACGGCGTTTGGTGCCGCCGAAGGCAGTGAAACCGCGCTGAATGGTCTCTGTGTCGATGCCAAGACGGATGGACATGGCAATTACGGACAGAGCGTTTGCCACGTTGTGCATGCCTGGAACGTGCAGGGTAAAGGTGCCGATTTCCATGTCTTTGCGCATGCAGGTGAAAGTGGCACAGCCGTCTTCGCTGAAAGTGATGTCCTTTGCGGTATAGTCTCCGTTGCCTTTGAGACTGAAGGTGATGATCTCACAGTGCAGATCATAGGTAACCGCTTCTACCTGGGGGGTATCTGCGTTGATGATCAGTGTGCCATCCTCGGGCAGCAGCTTTGCAAAACGATGGAAGGAATGCCGGATATCGTCAATATCTTTAAAGAAATCCAGATGATCCGCGTCCACGTTCAGCACGATGGAGATCTTCGGGAAAAAGCTTAAGAAACTGTTGGTATATTCGCAGGCTTCGGTGATGAAGGTATCGGAGTGCCCCAGACGAAGATTGCCGCCGATCTGGGGGAGGATCCCGCCGACACTGACCGTAGGATCCATACCGGCCTCCATGAGCACTAAAGAAGCCATGGATGTGGTGGTCGTTTTGCCATGGGTACCACTGACGGCAATGGGTACTGGATAATTTTTCATGATTTGCCCCAGCAGTTCGGCGCGGGTCAGCATGGGGATCTGTTTTTCCCGGGCGCAGACAAATTCCGGATTGTCCGGGTGGATCGCAGCCGTGTATACGACAAGATCGATATCCTCTGTAATATTTTCCCCGCGCTGTCCGATAGCAATGCGGGCGCCTTTGGCTTCCAGATGACGGGTAAGATCGCTGGATTTCTGATCAGAACCGGAAACAGTGAACTGTCTGGCCAAAAGAATCTCCGCCAGAGAACTCATGCTGATGCCGCCGATGCCAATAAAATGAACATGTATAGGTGAACCAAATTGTACTTGATACATGGTGATACTCCTTTGTATTGCAGCTTTTGCTGAAATCATTATTAATTATACTATGCCTTACCAAAAAAGCAAATTTTATTTGGAAAACATACAAATTGCCAGATGTTTCCAGCGTCGAAAAATGTAAATTGGGCAAATATGATAAAAAGTCGTAAAAAGTGGAGAAAAATTTAAGTAAAATTGTTCACTATTTATGATTGCTGTGTTATAATGTGTTTATTCCTAAGACATGAGGTGAATGCATGATGAAGAAAGAAATGATTGCTATGCTTCTGGCCGGTGGGCAGGGAAGCCGTCTGGGCGTTCTGACGGAGAAAGTTGCCAAACCCGCAGTAGCATTTGGCGGAAAGTATCGAATTATCGATTTTCCACTGTCCAACTGTATTAACTCTGGTGTTGATACTGTTGGTGTACTGACACAGTACCAGCCCCTTCGTTTGAATACTCATATTGGTATCGGTATTCCGTGGGATCTGGACAGAAATGTCGGTGGTGTAACGATTCTGTCACCCTATGAGAAGAGTGGCGGTGCAGAGTGGTTTGCCGGTACGGCAGATGCCATCTACCAGAATATGGCGTATATGGAACAGTATGATCCGGATTACGTTCTGATCCTGTCCGGTGACCATATCTATAAGATGGACTATGAGGTGATGCTGGATTATCACAAAGCCAATAAGGCGGATCTGACCATCGCCTGCATGCCGGTTCCGATCGAGGAGGCCAGCCGTTTCGGTGTTATGATCACGGATGGTAATGGCCGTGTAACCGATTTCGAGGAGAAACCTCCGAAGCCGCGCAGCAACCTGGCTAATATGGGTATCTATATCTTCAGCTGGCCGGTTCTGAAACAGGCTTTTGAAGACATGAAGGGTACACCGAATCTGGACTTCGGTTTCCATATTCTGCCTTACCTTCGTGACCATGGCAGCCGTATGTTTGCTTATGAGTTCAACGGCTACTGGAAAGACGTAGGTACTCTGGGCTCCTATTGGGAAGCCAACATGGAACTGATCGATATCATTCCGGAGTTTAATCTGTATGAAGAATTCTGGAAGATATATACCAAATCCGACATTATCCGCCCGCAGTACGTGGGTCCTAACGCAGTGATCAACCGAAGCCTGATCAGTGAGGGATGCGATATTGAAGGTGAGGTACATAATTCCGTTATCGGCGTCAACGTTACTGTTGAGGAAGGCGCCGTAGTTCGTGACTCCATTATTATGGGCGGCACAGTGATCGGCAAAGGCTGTAGGATTGAAAAGGCCATTATTGCTGAGAACGTTATTGTGGGTCAGAATGTTGTTATGGGCGAAGGTCCGGAAGCTGAGAATGTTCTCAAACCGAAGGTATACGGCTTTGGTCTTGTTACCATTGGTGAGAATTCTGTGATCCCGGACAATGTAAGGATCGGTAAGAACACAGCGATCAAGGCTGTGACCACCGCAGAGGATTATCCGAACGGTGAACTGCCGGCAGGTGGAGCAATTGTTAAGGAGGACGGTAAGTAAGCATGAGAGCATTAGGCATAATTTTAGCAGGCGGTAATAATAACAAAATGCGCGAACTGTCAAACAAAAGAGCCATTGCCGCAATGCCCGTAGCCGGAAGCTACAGAAGTATTGACTTCGCGCTGAGCAATATGACTAACTCCCGCATTCAGAGAGTAGCCGTATTGACACAGTACAATGCCCGTTCCTTAAACGAGCACCTGAGTTCCTCAAAATGGTGGGATTTCGGCAGAAAACAGGGAGGTCTGTATTTGTTCACACCGACGGTCACTGCTTCTAATAGCTGGTGGTACAGAGGTACAGCAGACGCCATTTACCAGAATCTTGACTGGCTGAAGAGAAGCCATGAGCCTTACGTAGTTATCGCTTCCGGCGATGGTATCTACAAGCTGGATTACAATAAGGTTCTGGAATACCATATTGCGAAACGCGCCGATATCACCGTTGTCTGCACAGAAATGGCAGGAGATGTTACCCGCTATGGATGTGTCAAGATGAATGAAGACGGGCGCATCGAGGAATTCGAAGAAAAACCGATGGTGGCGACGACCAATACCATATCTACCGGTATCTATGTCATTCGTCGTCGTCAGCTGATTGAGCTGATTGAGAGAAGCGCACAGGAAGAACGCTTTGACTTTGTCAAGGATATCCTGATTCGTTATAAGAACCTGAAACGTATCTACGGATACAAGATGGATACTTACTGGAGAAATATCTCCACTGTCGAGTCTTATTATGAGACAAATATGGACTTCCTCAAAAAGGATGTCCGTGATTACTTCTTTAAAGAGGGAAGTAAGGTTATGTCTGTTGTGGATGATCTGCCGCCGGCAAAATATAATCCGGGCAGCAATGTACGCAACAGTCTGGTAGCCAGCGGCTGTATTATCAACGGCAGCGTAGAAAACTCTGTATTATTTAAAGATGTGTACGTGGGAAACAACTGCGTGATCAAGAATTCTATTATTCTGAACAACGTATATCTGGGAGACAATACACATATTGAGAATTGTATTGTTGAGTCCAGAGACACTATTCGTGCCAACTCCTACTATTGCGGTGAGGACGGCGTAAAGATCGTGATCGAAGAGAACGACCGTTATCCGTTATAAAAATTTTCCGCACATCATAGTTTTCATTCCGGGAACAGTATACAGAGTTATAGCTGACCGGAAAATGCAGAGGGAAACGAAGGCATTCCCTCGCAGTGCAGAAAAATATGGTGCGCAAAAGGGGAATGCCGTAGTTTTCACTACAATATATCTGGGGGGAAACCATTATGTATGGGCAACACATAATGGGATGAGTATATGAATATTACAGATGTTAGAGTCCGTAAGGTTGCCAGAAACGGTAAGATGAAAGCCGTTGTATCGATTACGATCGATGATGTCTTTGTGGTACATGATATTAAGGTAATTGAGGGGGACAAGGGTCTCTTTATCGCCATGCCGAGTCGTAAGGCTGCAGATGGTGAATACAAGGACATTGCCCATCCGATCAATTCGGATACCCGGACAGCACTGCAGGAGCTGATCCTGATGAAATATCAGGAGGCTATGGAGAACGATACGGACGAGATGTAAAGAAGGTAAACAAAAAACGGTGCGGCAGATGATGGCCGCACCGTTTTTGACATTCGGTGGGCTGTATTTCGTGAGGGAGAGAAAATTGTCAAAAAAGCAGCCTCTTGAGTCAGAAAAATATACATATGACAGAAAAAATAGATGACTGTGATTTTGAGTTGGAAAAAACAAAAAGCCACGATATAATGAGAAACAAAAGAGCAATGGCCGAAAAGGAGTAGAGCGTATGCAGCTGCCGGAAGAGTTTGCCAGCAGAATGAGAGAAATGCTGGGAGAAGAAAGTGATGCTTTCTTTGCGGGATATGAAAAAGAAAGAGTATATGGTCTGCGGGTAAATACAGCAAAGGTATCGACGGAGGAATTCGAAAAGCTTGCCCCCTTCCATCTGGAGAGAATTCCCTGGGTGGAAAATGGCTTTTTTTATGACCCTGAAGATATGCCCACAAAACATCCTTATTATTTCGCGGGACTCTATTATATGCAGGAACCGAGTGCCATGACACCGGCATCCCGCTTAATGGTAGAACCGGGAGAAAAGGTGCTGGATCTGTGTGCTGCGCCAGGAGGAAAGGCAACGGAGCTTGGCAGCCGGTTAAGAGGAAAAGGCCTTCTGGTAGCCAACGATATTAGTGCTTCCCGCATGAAAGCACTGCTGAAAAATATAGAGATATCTGGTATCCCCAATGCGTTTTTGACCAACGAAAGCCCTTCGCATTTGGCAGAAGTTTTTCCGGAATATTTTGATAAGATTCTGGTAGATGCTCCTTGTTCCGGAGAAGGGATGTTTCGCAAGGAGCCGGCAGTGATGGAAGCGTGGACACCGGATAAGCCAATGGTCTGTGCGCACATGCAGGAGGAGATCACCCGGGAAGCCGTAAAAATGCTGAAACCCGGAGGCATGCTTTTGTATTCTACCTGTACGTTTTCTCCGGAAGAGAATGAAAAGCAGATTGCCAGGATGCTTTCGGAAAATCCGGATCTTGAGCTTTTAGAGATCACACCCTGGTATGAAGGCTTTGCCAAAGGGAATCCGGCCTGGGCAAACAATATGCCGGCACTGGAAAAAACGGTGCGGATTTGGCCGCAGCATATGGATGGAGAGGGGCATTTTTTGGCATTGATGCAAAAAAAGGGAGAAAGCTTTTCTTTGCCGTATATGTGGGAGCCAAAGCGGCCGGATAAAAAGATACAGCAGATGCTGGATGACTTTTTCCGGAATATACATGGGAAAGCAGAAGGATATACACTGGATATTCGTGGCACTTATGTGTATGCTGTGCCGCAGCTGACGAAAGATATCCGGGGACTGAAGTTTGTACGCAACGGTCTGCTTCTGGGAGAACTGAAAAAAAACCGGTTTGAACCGTCGCAGCCCCTTGCTATGGCATTGACAAAGGATACTTATGCAGCGACTCTTGATTTTTCTGCAGAAGATGAGCGTGTACTGCGATATCTGAAGGGGGAGACCATTCTGGTGGAAAAAGAGGAATGGACAAAGCCGGATGGTTGGCAGCTTGTCTGCGTGGATGGCTATCCCCTGGGATGGGGCAAGATGGTAAAGGGTGTACTCAAGAACAAATATCTGTCAGGTTGGAGAATGCATTAAAAAGGCGGAGCCAAAAAACAGGCAGCCTCCCGGGTATGCATAGAA
>JAEDOO010000039.1 GCA_016301965.1 Lachnospiraceae bacterium
TCTGATTTCCTACGGTGCAGGATGTCTTACATGCAGACTGGCAGGATGTCTGGCATTCGCCGCAGCCGCCTTTTTTCACTGTATTCTGTAAGCTCTTTGTATTTAAAGTCTTAATGTGTTTCATGGCCAACTCCTCCTGTAAAGATTTTTGTTCATTATAGCATAGGGTGTTCGCTTTTTAAAGCCGTTTTTTGGAAATCGCTGAATTTTATCCCAGCATGCCTCCAACACAGCCCCCGGCCACACACAGACAGGCTGCGCTAACCATCGCGCCGCCGTCTCTTACGTTTCCTGACACAAGGCAGACTGACACTGCACACAGTACCAGAAAATAACAAAGCCCTGTACCCATACCCCACAGAAACTTTCGTCTGTCCATCTTATGTCCCATGTAAAGGCCGCCAAGAAAGCCTGACACGATATAAGTCAATATAATCCCAAGACTCAAAACTTTCTCTCCCGGATTCAGTCTGTACATTACCAGAGAAAGTACAGAAAGAGAGAGCACCGTCATAAGGCCTGCGATTATCAGGGCTTTTATCATCCGAAACAGAATGTTGCCGATCATGTTCTTTTTCATGCTTCTATTATATGAAAAAACGGCTGAAATATGTCCTCTGTCTGAAATTTTACAGGCAATGCTCCCGGAGGATCTGGTGAAACTGTGTTCCCAGCCGCTCAGCTTCTCCCAGCACTGTATCTATTCCTGTCTCTGTCCTGTGCCAGTTCTCTGCGGTGATCTCATGGTCGCAGGGGCACACCAGAAACTGTGTCTTGGGGAACAACAGCTGATAATACAGGAGGCTTCGTCTGGCATGACTGGGTTTACAGCAGAGAATGGCTGTTTTTACCTCCAGATGACGTTCTTTTGTCATGCGGCAGCTTAAAATAGCGTTCTCATAGGTGTACGTGGCTGTCTTTTCTTTCCAGATGGCCTCTTTCGGCACGCCGTTTTGCTCCATGACCTGGCCGAGAAAATCGGCCTCCGTCTCATACGTTCCCGGATATTTGGCCATTGCCTCTGGCAGGGCTGTAAATCCCGCTCCTGTGATGCTGTATTTTCCGGACACCAGAATACGAGGGGCAAAACCATCTTTCCACAAAGCGGCAGCCTTCTCCCCCAATGCCATTTCCTGACTTCCCGGCACAAAGATCACATCGGCCTTCTGCGGTATATCCTGAACAAAAATAAGTTCCGTATAAAATCTGATCAATGTTTCGTTCATGAGGCTCACACTTCATCTTCTGTCATTTCCTGATCAATAAGCATCTCATCCTCTGCACTGTCGTCAAGAAAATCTTCCTCAAAGCCTTCCTCATACCCATAATACTCTTCTTCTGTCACATACGTGATCTTTGCCTGCGAAAGCAGATAATCCTGCACCTTTTCATTCAGCAGAGAATCGATCAGGATCTCATCGGCATATTCTTCCTCCAGTGCCGCAACATCGGTGTAATCGTAAAGAGCCACGATACTTTCCTTGTACTCATCCAGCTCGCTTTTGCTGACGGTGATCTTTTCTTGGTCTGCCAGAGCTTCCACCACCAGTTCCTGCGCAAGGGTTTCTTCCACAGCCGCTTTCAGAGATTCTTCATCATCTGCATAGAGTTCCTCCAATGACATACCGAAAAAGTCCTGATAAGAAATATTCATCTGTTCGTAAGTCTTATCGTACAAAGACTGGGGATAGCCATTGATCTCACTGGTACTGACCACACTCTGCAGAAGCTGAGCTTTTGTGGCTGCCAGATAGTCCTGGTTCGCTGTATCCAGGGCATTCTGATAAAGGACGTCCTCCATCTCCTGCAAGGAAGCGTAGCCTTCCGTCTGTGCAATCTCGTCATCCGCTTCCGGCATAATAATATCATAGATGCGGCTGATCTCTACTTCATAAGTATAGTTATATTCATCCTCGCCGTCACTCTCCGTCAGTTTGATCGTTCTTTTATCCCCCGGCTGACAGCCCATCAGCTGCGCCTCCCCTTCTTCATCAAAAAAGGTGTAGGCTCCCAGCTGCGTTTCTATTTCTTCGTCACCGCTCTCGTCGATGAGCTCTCCATCCTGATAGCATTTGTAGGACATGGCCACATAGTCGCCCGTCTGAGCTCCCCGTCCGGTAACCTCTGTTTCTTCCGAATAGGCTGACAGCACTTCCTCAAGAACTGCTTCTTTTTCTTCTTCTGTCAGTTCCTTTTTTTCTTCTATCTGTTCTGCCTCAAGGCCTTTGTACTCTCCCAGTTTCACATAATCCAGGGCCTTGTAATCTCTTTTAGCCAGATTGCCTCCCGACTGACATCCGGTCATCACCAGAGAAAGCGTCAGTGCCGCTGCCAGAGTTTTTGTGATTTTATGCATAGCTTGTGTTCCTCCCCGCCGTTTTCTCTATTTTTGTTAAAACACGGCTGTGGTTATCATATCACGGAATGCCCGATCTTGCCCAACCTTTTTTTCTGAACATTTTGTGATAATGCCGTGATTTAGTTACTGTTTACTGGCTTGCCGGTAAACAGTAACGTGATTTATGCATTTTTCCCACAGTGTTTATGCTCCTGTTTACTTTTCGTTCCTGATCATCCCACGATTTTTGTAACGTAACCGTGCTTTCTCAGCATTTTTTCCATCAAAACCGCGTTATCCAGTTCCTGATATCTTCCTACCAGAACACGATAGCCCCGATTATCTTTGCTCACCATGGCGGGAAAACCTTCCGCATTCACTTTTTTTATAGTCTCAAGGGCATCCTTCCTCTGGGAAAATCCGCCGATCATCACCTGGAAATATCCGCCTTTTCCCGCAGGATATACCTCCGGCTCCAGCGTTCCCTGTACAGCATCTGCCAAAGCGTCGATGACATCATCAAAATTTTCGTTGAGGAGCTGATTATCCTCTTCGTTGTTAATAAAGCCGATTTCTGCCAGTACCGCCGGCATTTCGGTTTTCCGAAGAACAATGATGCCGGGTTCTTCAAAAACACCGATCTCATCGAACCCTACCAGACCCAATGCTCCATTAATATTCTCTGCAAGCTCCAGAGCAAGCCCTTCTTTTTTGTAGACGAGGCTTTCCACACCGGAATATTCCCCGGGATTTACCCCGGAATTGCGGTGGATGGACAAAAAAGCATCGGCACCCGTCTCATTGGCAATCTGTGCCTTCTCAAAGGGTGTCTGAAAAACATCGGTAGTTCTGGTGTAATACACATTGATCCCCCTGTTTTCCAGCTCCTGCCCCAGGGCAAGAACAATTCGCAGATTGTCGTTTTTTTCTATCATGTCTTCATACACAGCTCCGTTATCCCTGCCGCCGTGGCCGGCATCCAGAACAATACTTTTGGCCATTTTTCGTTACCTGTCTTTTTGTTTTCAGTATATGTCAGATTTGCTTCTTGTGTCTCCCGGCAAATACTGATAAGATGGCAATATAAATATTATTTTATGGAGAAATGTATGTACCATATTATTTTTAATCCCAAAAGCAAGGGTTCCCAGAGCCGGGATGTCTGCCGTATGGTTCTGGCGCAGCTCAAAGTCCGTGACATTGCGTATACCCTGTACAAAACGGACCATGCAAGGCATGCAGAAGAAATTGCCCATATGCTGACCAGAGGACATGTTCCCTGCACGATTCTGGTGATCGGCGGAGACGGCACCATGAACGAAGTAGTAAACGGGATCTGTTATCCCGACTGTGTCACCCTGGGCCTGATCCCCTCCGGTTCCGGCAATGATTTTGCCAAAGCTGCCCACATTCCCAGGGATCCGCAAAAAGCTCTGGATCTGATCCTCTCCGGCAAAACTGCCAGTATCCATTACGGTATTATGAAAGCCGGGCGAAAAAAACGGCGGTTTCTGATCAGCTGTGGTGCCGGTTTTGACAGCGAAGTTTGCCGTGAGGTACAGCATTCCCGGTTAAAAAGATTTCTCAGCCGTTTTTCTCTGGGAAATCTGGCCTATTACTTTATCGCCGTCAAGCGTATGATTTTTCGTACAGAATTTTCCGCCGATATTTCGCCGGATCAGAGAGAAACGCAGCATTTTGACAATATTACGTTTGTCACTGCTTTTAATTCTTCTTATGAAGGCGGCGGCTTTTACTTTTGTCCGCCGGCAAATCCCAGACAGGGAAAGCTGCATGTTCTGTGTGCCCATGATCTGCCGCTGTATGAACTTCCGCCCCTGTTTCCTCTGGCCCGTATCGGCAAGCATCTTCGTTTTACTTCTAAGATTTCGCTGCAGGATACATACCATTGCACCCTGACCTTCTCCCAGCCGGTCTGCATTCATACCGATGGCGAAGTGCTGGGGCACAGCCGCCATCTTGAGTTCAGTGCATCAAGAGCGTCTTTCAACATGTTCTGGCCTGACTAACTTTGCTCTGCCGCTCGGAGGAAAAAAAAGTGCGCCGGGCAGTGCCGGGTCACAGACTCCCGGGCATATCTATATGTTTCTAGCGACTTTAACGAGCACGACTTCGAGACTACAGGCTCGAAGCGAGCGCAGTAGGAGCGTAAAACATATAGATATGCCCGGGAGTCTGTGACCCGGCACTGCCCGGCGCACTTTTTTCCTCACTTACTTAATTAAATCCGTATAATTTCTGAGAAATTTTGTAACCGCAGACTGCCAGTTTTCTGCCCAGACGGGAACGGAAATTCATACAAATGCCCAGAATTCCTCTGCGCAAGGTAGTGTAAGTCAGCAGATCCTTTTTCTTCATGTACCTCCACAGATCGTCTTTCATCGCATCCGCTTCCTTACTGTCCATAAGAATCAAAAGGATAGAGGTTACCGTAGTCACGATACTCAGATAATTCAGCATATACTTACGCAGATTGCTGTGCTTATGACTCTGCTCTGCCATGCAGTCGATCATCATCTTATTGACACGAATCTGCTGATCAATACGGGAGATCATCACGGTTTCGTTGACAGACTGATCGCTTCTTCCGATATAATAATGGTAGAAATCCAGATCCAGGTAATACATCTTCTTAACATAGGGGAACGGCACGAAAGCAAACAGATTATCCACATAGAAGGTATGTTCCGGAAGATGCAGTCCACAATCTTTCAGCACCTGTGTGCGATACATCAGTGAATGCATCAGTATGTAATGCCCCAGTCCCATATGTTTCACATCTTCCCAGCCAAAAATGCGGTCCTTTGGAAGACTGCCGGTATATTTCATCACCTTTTTGTGCTTTGCCCCTTCTTTATCGTAAATATAGTTACTGATAACGGCATCCGGTTTTTCTACCATATCCGCGAACTCACGCAGTTTTGCCAGAAGCTTTGGATAAGCCTGCTCATCTACCCAGTCATCACTGTCTACAACTTTGTAATAGAGGCCTGTGGCATGCTCAATACCGGCATTGACACCGGAACCATGACCGCCGTTTTCTTTATGCACCACTTTTACAATACCGGGATACTCTGCCGCCAGACGGTCTGCGATCTGGGGTGTGCTGTCCTTCGAACCATCGTTGATCAGAATGATCTCCACTTCGTCACCGCCCGGAAGCAGGCTGTTAACACAGTTTTCCATATAGCTTTCTGAATTGTAACAGGGTACAGCTATCGTCAGTAATTTCATATTTTCCTCCTGTTTGCCGCCGGATGACGCGTTTCCTTTCCCTGAAACGTTCCCGGCTGAATATTTACATAGGATGCATATGCCCGAAAAGCCGACGGCAGCGGATATTCCTGCATAGCTGTTTTCGCATCCACAAAAAGCCAATCGTTTTCGGATGTGTCCTCAAGGGAGGCAACCCGGATCAGAAATCCCCTCATCTGCCACTCCACATGGGAAAACACATGTTTTGCATCTTTCAGTTTCTCAATATACAAAGGTATCAGCTGCCTTTGTTTCAGATATGTCAGAACCTCTTCTTCCCTATAAAAGCCTTCCAGTCCCGGAAGCTCGTACATTCCGGCCAAAAGACCCTGTTCTTTTCTTTTACGCAGCGCCACCTTGTCTCCGTCCCGCACTACCAGAATCGTCCTCTCCTCCAGACGACGCTCCTTTGCCTTTTTTCTGACAGGAAGTACTTCTGTAAGCCCCTGTTTGCAGGCCTGACAGATAAACTGCAGAGGGCATGCCTGGCAATGGCTCGCTCCTTTTGGCAGACAGATCAGAGAACCCAGATCCATAAATGCCTGATTGAGGTCTCCACCGCGCTGCTCTGGCATAACTTCCTTGAGCTGGCGAAAAGCCTCTTTCTTTACTTTATCCTTCAGAATATCTTCGTCACAGCCGATCAGTCTGGACCAGATTCTAAGTACATTGCCATCCACCGCAGGAACCGGGAGATCAAAAGCAATCGAAGCGATAGCTCCTGCCGTATAATCCCCAATACCTTTGAGCGAGCGAAGGCTGTCAAAATCTGCAGGGAGCTTTCCCCCATACTGTTCTTCGATCTGTATGGCAGCCTGCTGCATATTGCGGACCCGGTTGTAGTATCCCAGGCCTTCCCAAAGCTTGAGCAGTCGATCCTCCGGACAGCCGGCCAAATCGTGAATGGTCGGCAGAGCTTCAATAAACCGGTCAAAATACGGCCGGACAGCCTCCACCCTGGTCTGCTGAAGCATGATCTCAGATATCCAGATATGGTAAGGATCTCTGCTCTCCCGCCAGGGAAGTTCTCTGTGGTTGGCATCATACCACTTTAGCAAGGGCTGAATAATTTGTTCTAACATGCTTACCTCTCTCATCATGCCATAATTTACATGAAAATGCAATAAATTCCCCTTGGCCAGGGGAATATTAAGGAAATCCTAAGAAATTACTGTCCTGGGATAATCCCGCAGAAAGCGGTCGGTCATATATGACCGACCGCTTTCTGCAAAAATCCTGCAACGTATATTGTATAAATCCCACTACAAATATTTACAAAATAAATTTTTTAATAATCTCCGCGACTCCGCTATGATCATTATCACAGACAGTCACATAGTCCGCCGCATCCTTTACCGCCTGCTCGCCATTCACCATGGCAGCGCCCACACCGGCAGTCTTCAGCATACTCAGATCATTAGCCGCGTCACCGGCAGCTACCGTATCCTTCAGATCCACATCCAGATACTTACACAGCCAACGGATAGCACTTCCCTTGCTGACGCCGTAAGGCACATATTCCAGATACTCTTTACAGGAAAAGAACGAATCGGCTTTTCCCCTCACCTGTTCTTCATGCTCTGCCTGGAAACGCTCCAGATAAGCCCGGTCTTCAAGTTCTGCCAAAAGGATCTTGGGCGGGGCTTTTAGAAGTGATGCCGGTGCGTCCGCAACGATCCGGGAATGACCGCCGTTATTTCGGTCATAGCGAATCAACTCTTTACTTCTCGTCTCAGCGATAGTCTCACCTTCATCATAGGTCTGACAGTGGATACCCCACTTCCGGGCTTCCGCAAAAATATAGCGAACCACGTCCATATCCAGGGTTTCCCAGCGGATGATCTCGCCGGTATCACACCGGACTACACAGCTGCCATTAAAAGTAATCGCATAACACCCCGGCTGATCGAGAGAAAGTCGTTTGATCTGCTGGATCACGTTGACTGTGGATCTGCCAGTGGCCAGAACAATACTGTGTCCTTTTTTTCTGGCCTCTTCTATGGCATCACGATTTTCCTGTGTTATCTGTTTCTGTCTGTCCAGCAATGTGCCGTCCAGATCTGTAAAAAATATCTTTTTGCTCATGGTTTACTCTGCTGTATTTTCTCCGGATGCACCGCCATCATCTTTGGATGGAGTTTCTTCCTTGGATGGTGTCTCATCTTTGGACGGTGTTTCCTCTTTGGACGGTGTTTCTTCTTTGGAGGAAGATTCACCTTTGGACGGTGTTTCCTCTTTGGAGGAAGACGGCTTGTCATTCTTTGATGAAGATTCTTCTTTAGAGGAAGACTCTTCTTTTTGTGAAGAAGATTCCTCTTGCTTGCTGGAAGATTCCTCTTGCTTACTTGAGGAGGAAGATCCCTCACCATCGCTGGTCTGTTTCGGTTCTGCCGGACGCAGCTTGATCTCCGTACGATAGAAAATAACGATGGGCACATCTTTATCTATCAGATCATACAATGTAGCGGCTTTTCTCTTTGGCAGGTTGATGCAGCCATGAGAGCCACTGTAATTATAGATTTTTCCGCCAAATTTGCTTCTCCAGCTGGCATCATGGAAACCATAACCGCCGTAGAAGGGCATCCAGTAATCTACATGGGACACATAGGAGTACTCTCCATTGGGAAGCTTTTCTCCTTTTAAGTCTCTGTCTTTTGTCTTGTAATCCAGCAGATATACACCGGAAGGGGTATAGCGATCTACTGTCATCTTACCGGATACACAGTCACTGGACCATACCAGTTTTCCTTCCTTATAGAAATATACATGCTGTGAGGTAAGATCTGCTTCAATATACGTATTGCCGAACCCGCCATTCTCTGTAGAGGACATCCGACTCTTATACTCAGGCTCTCTCTCCACGCATTCTCCATTTTCGATATTGGCGGTGAGAGTTTCCAGCTCTTTGCTCTGATCGATCTTCCAGCCTACATCGACCGTCTTGACAGAAACTACGGTACCATAAGTACTCTTAAAATCCATGGTACTTCCCAGTGTATCTGTTTCTTTTGCCATCTCAGCGACAAACTCTTTTAATTTTGCCTGAAATGCGGTTTCGTCTTTGGTGTAATTGCCTTCTTCATCTTTATCCAGCCATTCGATCATCGTAGTACCGTCCAGCACTTTGCTGCCCTGAGGAAGGGTATAGGTAATGCTGGCGCCTACATACTGATTGAGCTGCTGAACCTGCTTTGTCAGCTTCTCATCTTCGGAGGTCACCGTTGGTTCGACATAAGCACCTGTTTCCTCCACACTGAGCTCTGTAATACCGCTGTTGATGGCACCGACCACCGCAGCCGTCAGAATCTCTTCATCCAGCTTGTTTCCCGGATCTTCTTTTTCAATAACATATTTGCCGTCTTTAAAATCCATGTAGGCATCTTTGGGCATTGTCTGATGCAATGGCTGCAGCTCGTCACACGCACTGATGATCTGAGAAACCTTTGTCTCATCAAAACTCGTACTGTTTGCCACAGTATATTCCTTCGGCTTCTGAGATTCCTGATACCAGCTCATGATATTCTGCATTTTCAGAAGATCTGCGATATCATTGTTCTTATTATACTGATACCCCACATCTGAACCCTGAATCACCAGTGTCTCACCGTCACGGAAGTT
Source organism: Lachnospiraceae bacterium (assembly GCA_016301965.1). Classification (GTDB taxonomy): domain Bacteria; phylum Bacillota; class Clostridia; order Lachnospirales; family Lachnospiraceae; genus UBA11957. Next base: position 9,233 of record JAEDOO010000039.1, read on the forward strand.
TACAGAAATCGCATAATCTTCCACGCTTTCCCGGATAAGTTCCTCTACCTCTTCTACGGTCTTTTTGCTGCAGTCGATGGAGTTGATCGTTGTGTTTGGGAAGAATACATTTTTGTATTCCTGTGCCTTGTAAACATAGGTTCCCCCCAGGGCTGCTGCGGCAACTACTACAACGGCTGCACAGCCGATCACTGCATATTTCATCCTGCCGCTGTTCTTTTTCTTCTTTTTGGAAGACTTTGAAGAAGATTTGGAAGATGTTTTTTTCTTCTGGTTCTGCTGCTGTTTTGTGTCTTTATGATTTATCTTTATATCGGTTCCCATGATAGAATCCAATTCCTTCTCGAGTCCCGATCCGTATGTATTGTCTTTCTTTGCCAAAACTGATCCCCCTGATAATTCCCCGATTGCAGACTATACTGCACGATTCTTTGTGCATCCTTACTTTCTATCTCGCATGATACGCTCCATATTATACATGATTTCACCTGTAAATCCACACCAATTTTCTTAGTTTTTTCTTAGTTTTTTCGTGCATTTATTCCGAAGCCAAGCGTCTTTGCACAAAAGCATTTATGCATAGTTTTCCCGGTATTTCTGTTTTTATGCCAGAAAGAAAAGCCGATGCGCACACACCGACTTTTCTTCTCTCGCAAGCTATCTTTTTATCTGAAAAATCTAAACAGATCACTCAGGTCATTCTGCTGTTCTGATCTTTCCTTATCATCTTCCTGGGACTGCTGGTTTTCCTGACTGTTCTTACTCTGACCGTCAGAGGAAAGCACCTGCTTATCCAGCGTGACATTCACCGTCACTTCCTTATATCCGCCCTCTCCGGCCCGCTGCAGAACCACTTCCACAGTCTCACCGGATGCATAATACTCCAGATTTTTTACCAGTGACTCTTTGTCAGAAATAGTGAGGCCGTCAAATTTTGTAATAATGTCACCAGCCTGGATGCCTGCCTTGTCTGCGGCACCGTTTTTACCAACTTCTTTAACGTAAACACCACTGGGCAGATCATACATCTGTGACGCGTCTGAGGAAACATCCAGACAGCTGATACCAAGATATCCTCTCTTATCCTCGTCTACTTTGGTTCTGGTGGGACGTGTCATCAGATCATCCAGAATCTCTTTTGCCTTTGTGATCGGAATGGCATAACCCATACCCTCGACTTCCTCAGAAGCATATTTAGCTGAGTTGATACCTACCAGCTCGCCTTTCATATTAAACAATGCTCCGCCACTGTTGCCAGGGTTGATCGCCGCATCCACCTGAATCAGAGATGCCGTCATGTTGTCGATGGTTACTTCACGGTCCAGGGCACTGACAATACCACTGGTAACGGATTGTCCATGTCCCAGAGCATTACCGATGGCAACGATAGGTTCACCCACGGTAAGAGTATCGGAATCACCCAGCGTAGCGATCTTGATGGAACTCATGGTCTCTTCGCTGATATCCTCCAGCTGAATGGCTACAACAGCCAGATCATTGTTGGGATCTGTACCTTTCACCACCGCCTCATATACCTGCTCTTTATCATCATTAAAACAAACGGAAAGAGATTCTGCTCCGGAAACCACATGATTATTGGTGGCGATCAGAAGCTCTGTATCGTTCTGGGCAACGATGATGCCGCTGCCTGCACCCTGTGTCTGATAGCTCTGTGTTCCCCAGAAACTCTGCACTTCCTCGATGGAGGTACAGGTGATGGCAACCACAGAAGGCTTACACTGTCTGGTCACATCAGCAACTGAGCCTAAGGTCCCGGAAGATACAACCGCATCGGAAGAAGCTGCTGTTGCTGCCTCTGAAGTTTCACCGGCTGTCTCAGGGATCTGTGCCGTCTCCTGCGAGTTTTCTGCTGCGGCCGAGATCTGCTCTGTCTTATTCAACACGGTAACAGAAGCAAAGCCCCAGAATACAAGACCTGCCACCAGTCCGAAAATTACAGCGGATCCGATCAGCGCAAAAAACTTCTTCACTCCCTTGTTTTTCTTTTTCTTCGGCGGAACCGCTTTAGGGCCAGCTCCCGTTCCTGATGTATAATCTGTCATGGTACCTTCTGTATTTTCAGAAAAACCGTAATACGTATCGCTCATAAACCTTACCTCCCTGTACTTTTATGATGCTCATGGTACAGGGAAATTGTTATGCAGATTTGTTCTAATTGTGAACGAATTGTGTTTTATCCTGTCGACTTTTCTACCGGCATCCAGTCACAGACCAGTGCGGCATAGATCTGCTTTTGTGTTCCCAGCTGATCCGTATACCCCTGAAGGCATATGGGATCTGCCATGTCATCCTTTTCCAATGTATCTCGATAATACAACCATCCGTCTCCTCCGTCAATCCAGCTTTTTCTGTTTACGACAAACGCAGCATGTCCTTCTTCCTCCCCTTCAGCACTTTTCAGCTGAACACGAACTCTCACACGATAACTTCCCTCTTTTGAAGAGGTGATCACCGTCTGTGCCGCATCCTCCCATTGTCCGAGGCATGTATCCGGATCCCCAGCCGATACAAGTACAGAAGGCAGCGGCGAATATTCTTTGGGCTGTATATTCTCCAGACGAATATTCATGGTCAGAAGGAGTCCGATCGTGATCAGCATGGCCAATTCTTTGCTTTTCACCTGCACCTCCGCATCCTTTCGTACAAAAAATATATGAGACGGATTTCAAAATATACATAGCTTGTCAAAGGTGACAAAAAACGGTATACTGACAGTAATACGTTTTACCTTTGAAAGGGAGACTTCTATGCAGCTACGATTACAACTCGGTCATACAACGGTATCTTTTCTTGCAGACAGTTATGTACCCTGGGACAGTAAACTGTCCGCCTTCTGCTGCCCGACAGAAACCTCTGTGGCAGCTGACCTGACCCAAAGCGATACTGCTGATTTTGTCTATACGATCCACCTGGCACAGCAGATACATATCCGCGAGCAAAAGCTTTTGCGGGAAACCCGTTTTTTTAAAGTCTATACCGATGGCATCCATGAGATATGGTACTATACTTTCCCGGACGGACAGATCTATGCCTGCTGCCGGGAAGAAGCTGAGGGACATTTTTCCATTTATTATCTCCAGGATCTGAAGGAATATCTGGCAGGCAATGTTACACTTTTTTACCTTGCCGCATTGGAATACCGTATGATCCAAAAAGGCGATATGATTCTGCATTCCTCCTACATTCTGGACCAGGGTATGGCTGTTTTATTTGCAGCGCCTTCCGGTACCGGCAAATCCACCCAGGCTCATCTGTGGCAGGAGGTTCGGGGCAGTCAGATCATCAACGGTGACCGTGCTCTTTTGCAGAAGGGAAAAGACGGCTGGTATGCCGGCGGATGGCCCATGTCCGGAAGTTCCGGAATCAGTATGCCCAGGCTTGCTCCCATCAAGGCTGTTATCGTTCTTTCCCAGTCTTCGCAGAATCTTGGACATCGGCTGACTGCAGAAGAAAGCTTTGAAGCCCTGAAAAATGAGATCGTAGTTCGTCCCTGGAGCACCGGTGATATTTCTCTTGCCGGCAGACAGCTGCAGGATTTCTGTTCTGCAATACCGACATATGCGTATGCATGTCGGAAAGATCCCAGTGCTGTCACGGATCTTCTGTCTGTTTTAGTGTAGGGATGTGGGGATTTAGGGATTTAGTGCAGGGGCAGTTGGGATCGGGCAGCCTTCCTGTATATGTATAAACTCAGCGCTCCTACTGCGCTCGCTCCGAGCCTGTAGTCTCGGAGTCGTGCTCGGTAAAGTCGCGCTGAGTTTATACATATACAGGAAGGCTGCCCGATCCCAACTGTCCCCTTTTTTACGGTATTGGTTGTGGTTTTATGTGGTTTATTGATTGTTATTTTTTATTTTTGTGTTGTATTTTGTTTGTTTTGTATAGTTTTGCTGAATTTACTCTGTCTTTTTGGTAGACCTTTTTGAAAATATCAAATTGCC
>JAEDOO010000040.1 GCA_016301965.1 Lachnospiraceae bacterium
AAGCCGCAGCTGGAGAGTGAAACAGCAATTGATAATGTGAGATCGGAAGCACTGGTGCAGTCTGAGGATACCCAGCAGGAATCGGTGACAACCTCGCAGAAAGAGCTGGCCGATGAACAGTCCGTTGCTGAATCGGACTCTGCAAATGAGAATACAAAATAAGAGGCATAACAGACAGTGGCTGTCGGATATTCCGGCAGCCTTTTCTGGATTTATCGGGAAATATGATTCGACAGAACAAGTTTTGCGTTAGGAAAAAGGAGAGAGTATGGGTGCGGAATTCAATATCGAAGAAGAACTGAAAAAACTGCCAGGAAAACCCGGTGTATATATCATGCACGACGCTGACGATACGATTATTTATGTGGGAAAGGCCATCAGTCTCAAAAACCGTGTCCGTCAGTATTTTCAGAGCAGCCGCAACAAGGGACCGAAGATAGAGAAAATGGTCACCCATATTGCGCGGTTTGAATATATCGTCACCGATTCCGAATTGGAAGCACTGGTGCTGGAATGTAACCTGATCAAAGAGCATCGGCCAAAATATAATACCATGCTGAAGGATGACAAGACGTATCCTTTTATCAAGGTGACGGTACAGGAGCCGTATCCCAGAATATTGTTTTCCAGGGAAATGAAAAAAGATAAAGCCCGCTATTTTGGCCCCTACACCAGTGCGGGTGCTGTAAAGGAGAGTATTGAACTGCTGCGAAAACTGTACCAGATCCGCGCCTGCAATAAGGTGCTGCCCCGGGATCAGGGAAAGGAACGTCCCTGCCTGTATTATCATATGAAACAGTGTAAGGCTCCCTGTCAGGGCTATGTGAGTCAGGAGGAGTACAGAGAACAGGTGCGGGGCGTACTGGATTTCCTGAACGGGGATTATCAGAAAATGGTGCGTCAGCTGAAAGAGCAGATGCAGCAGGCTTCTATGGAACTTCGCTTCGAGGAGGCAGCAGCTTTGCGGGATACCATCCGTGATATCGAAAAAGTGGGAGAACGGCAGAAAATCACAGGAAGTGGAGGAGAGGATAAAGATATCATTGCCCTGTCTCATGACGGACTGGATGCGGTAGCTCAGGTATTTTTTGTGCGGGATGGAAAGATGATCGGAAGAGAGCATTTTTATCTGAAGGTGAATTTTGAAGATCGTCCGGAAGAGATTTTGCAGAGCTTTATTAAACAGTTTTATGCCGGCACACCTTTTATTCCGAAAGAGATCGATCTCCAGTATGAGATAGAGGATCTGGACGTTATCACCCGCTGGCTGACGTCCAGAAGGGGACAGAAGGTTACCGTGAAAATACCGAGAAAGGGGCAGAAAGAGAAGCTGGTAGAGCTTGCGGCCGAAAATGCCCGCATGGTACTGGATCGTGATCGGGAACGGATCAAAAGAGAAGAAGGAAGGACCATCGGTGCGGTGCGGGAAATCGAGCGTCTTCTGGGCCTGGAGGGCATAGATCGTATGGAAGCTTTCGATATTTCAAATATCAGCGGATATGAATCGGTGGGCTCTATGGTAGTTTATGAAAAAGGCAAGCCAAAGAAAACGGATTACCGCAAATTCAAGATCAAGACCGTGCAGGGCGCAGACGATTATGCCAGTATGCGGGAAGTGCTGACCCGTCGTTTTGAAAGGGGATTAGAGGAACAGAAAGAAAGCAAAGAAATGCAGGGGTTTTGTGCTTTTCCGGATCTTCTTTTGATGGATGGCGGAAAAGGCCAGGTGCATATTGCGGAGGAAGTGCTGGCACAGCTTTCCCTGCATATCCCGGTGTGCGGTATGGTCAAAGACGATCATCACAGGACAAGAGGATTGTTTTTTCATGATCAGGAGATCCCCATTGACCGGCATGGAGAAGGATTTAAGCTGGTTACGAGGATTCAGGACGAAGCGCACCGGTTTGCCATCGAATATCATCGTCTTCTCAGAAGCAAAGGTCAGGTGCGTTCTGTGCTGGACGATATTCCGGGCGTGGGACCGGCCCGAAGAAAAGCTCTGCTGCGAAAATTCGGATCAGTGGAGAATATACAGAATGCATCCGAGGAAGAACTGGCGCAGACAGAGAGCATGAATGCAAAAAGTGCACAGGAAGTTTATGCATTTTTCCATAAGGTCAAATAAAGCGTTTTATTGCGTTACAAGTCTGTGTATGGTAAACTGAAAACAGCATGTGAAAAGGAGAAACGTCTATGAAGACTGTGACATTAACGAAGCTGGCCGAGGCTGTACGTCTGACCAATGTGACTCCCGAGATCAACACAGATGATGTGAAGATCAGTCTCACAGAGATCAACCGTCCTGCCCTGCAGCTGACCGGTTATTATGAACATTTTGAAGCGGAACGTGTGCAGATCATAGGATATGTGGAGTATTCTTATCTGGTCAATCATCTGACCCGGGAAGAAAAGGTAAAAGCATACGAGGAATTTGTATCCAAAAAGATTCCCTGTGTGATCTTTACGACTCAGGTCGTGCCGGATGAGGATATGCTGGAACTGGCACATAAGTATCAGGTTCCCACGTTTACCACTGACAGGACCACATCCGACTGTATGTCGGAGATCATCCGCTGGCTGAGTATTCAGCTTGCGCCCTACATTTCCATTCACGGTGTTCTGGTGGATGTATATGGTGAAGGTGTACTGATCATGGGCGAGAGCGGTATCGGTAAGAGCGAAGCTGCTCTGGAGCTGATCAAGAGAGGACACCGTCTCGTCAGCGATGATGTGGTGGAGATCAGCCGTATCAGCGATAATGAACTGATCGGTTCTGCGCCGGATATCACCAGACATTTTATCGAACTTCGCGGTATCGGCATTATCGACGTCAAGACGTTGTTTGGTGTAGAGTGTGTAAAGGACACCCAGTCCATCGATCTTGTCATTAAGCTTGAAGAGTGGGATCGTGACAAAGAATATGACCGTCTCGGCATGGAAGAAGAGTATACGGAGATCCTTGGCAACAAGGTAGTCTGCCATTCGCTGCCTATACGTCCCGGGCGTAACCTGGCGGTCATCGTAGAATCCGCTGCTGTCAACCATCGTCAGAAAAAGATGGGCTACAATGCGGCAAAAGAGCTGTATAAACGTGTACAGGCTAACCTTTCAAAGAAAAGAGATTGAGAAAAATGAGCGAATTTGTATTTGGAATCGATGTCGGAGGAACGACAGTCAAATGTGGACTATTTACAGCGGAAGGAGAAGTACTGGATAAGTGGGAGATCCCGACCAGAACAGAGGACAACGGATCCCATATCCTGCGGGATATTGCTGTAACTGTTTTGAAAAAATGTGAGGAGAAGAATCTGGAAAAAGAGCAGATCAAAGGCATTGGTATCGCTGTGCCGGGTCCCGTCCTTAAGAATGGAGATGTGGCTTTTGCGGTAAACCTTCACTGGGGCTACACAGAGGTGGCAAAGGAGCTGTCGGAAATGACAGGACTGCCGGTTAAAACAGGAAATGACGCCAATGTAGCTGCGCTTGGTGAGATGTGGTGCGGCGGCGGACGCGGTACAGACAGTATGGTCATGATCACTCTGGGTACCGGTGTCGGCGGCGGCGTTATCATCGGCGGCAAGATGGTTGCCGGCGCTCATGGAGCGGGCGGAGAGATCGGTCATATCTGTATTGAGCCGGAAGATCCCATCGCCTGCAACTGCGGTAACCACGGATGTCTGGAACAGAAGACCTCGGCCACAGGTATCGTTCGCCTTGCAAAAGAAGAATTGGCTAAGAATGAGATGCCTTCCATGCTGGATGCGGCTACGGTGACAGCAAAGGATGTTTTTGAGGCATATGGTAAAGGTGACCCGCTGGCCAGAGTGGTGGTAAAACGTATGGCAGATTATCTGGGCCGTGCCATGGCGATGATCGCTGCTACGATCGATCCGGAAAAATTTGTTATCGGCGGCGGTGTTTCCAAAGCCGGACAGCCCCTGATCGATGCGGTAAGCTCTGCATACGAAACATATTGTTTCCCAGCATGCAAAGATACAGAGATCGTACTGGCAGAACTTGGAAATGATGCAGGTATTTTTGGATCGGCAAAGATGTTATTAGACTGATGAAGACCGGGGTATAACACAAGAACACGGAGAATTGTTGGTAACGAAAAACCGGAAGGAATCACTGAAAATGATCCCTTCCGGTTTTTTGTATATATTGCGCAATAGCAATTACTGCGCAGGAGATTGAGGCGTCGTTGTATTGGCCGGGGCGTTGCCCTGACCTGTGCCGGAAGCTGCCGGGTTGTCCGGTGTCTGCCCGCCGGCATTTTGCGCTGCCTCGGCTTCCTGTGCCGCCTTTTCTGCCGCTTCCTGAGCAGCTTTTTCTTCGGCCTCTTTTTTGAGACGTTCCTGCTCTGCTTTCCATGCGGCTTCACATTCTGTACAATGTTCGTCGGGAACAGTGGAGCGGGCGAAATATTCTGTAATAGATTTACAGTGAGAAGAGGCCAGGAGTCCTGTTTTCGTACATATGGTGGCTTTCTCCACGCTGGATGGTATCTGAAAATCAATGGCAGGAAGATCTTCATGGATCCGTTTCATGATCGTTTGCCATAAAGTTTTATGATACGTACGATATGTACCGCTTTTTGCCAGTTTCTGGTTACCGTCATAGCCAGCCCAGACTGTAGCTGTATAATACGGTGTATATCCGGCAAACCAGACATCATTGTAATCAGATGTGGTACCTGTTTTGCCGGCTACCGGCATGTCGCCCAGCTTCAGTGCTGTACCGGTACCTTTTGTCACAACATCTTCCATAGCGCTGGTCAGCAGATAGGCAGTGCTGTCTTTTACCGTTTCGTGTGTATCCGGTTGGCTTTCCAGAAGTATATTTCCATCACTGTCAGTTACCGTTGTGTAGAAGGATGGAGCGTGATAGATTCCGCCGTTTGCCAAAGAGGCGTAGGCCGCTGTCAGTTCAAGATTAGTAACACCATGGGTGATACCGCCCAGAGCCAGAGGCTGGCGAATATCTGTGAAAACTTTTCCGTTGATAACTTCATTGTCTGCGAGTGTAGTAAAACCAAATTTTAACAGTTGTTCATAGCCGGCCTGCGGAGTAACCTCTGTAAGAGTCTTGACAGCAACAACGTTTACAGATTGTTCAATGGCTTTACGGATCGTAATATTGCCAAGATAGCGTCCGCTGGCATTTCGGACTTGTGTTCCGTTTTCGTATTCGTATTTTTCGTCTTTGTATACCGTAGCAAGTGTCTGTCCTTCTTCAAGAGCTGTCGCGTAAGTGGATACGATCTTGAAGGTAGAACCCGGCTGCCTGGTAGAGTCGGTGGCGCGGTTAAGTGTCAGACTGGCTGTCTTTTCGCCTCGTCCGCCGATGATGGCTTTAACGTATCCTGTTTTTTGATCCATGATCGTCATACTGGATTGGGGTTCCAGGGTAAAGGAAATTCGTTCGGCGAGAATTTCAGAGCCCGCCTCTTCGGCAAGAATGTGGGCTTTGTATTTGTCCACATAAGACTGGGCTTCTTCCTCGGAATCAAAGAGAAGCTCAAAATTCTTGTCCTCCGTATCCCGGAAATACAGGCGCAGCATTTCCTTGCTGTAGTTTTGCTGCTCTCCATCCGCTTTGGTAATGGTGAGTGCCCAGTTCAGACCAATTTTGGAGTGTGCCGGGAAATTATCGGGATCACTGTATTCTTCGTCTACGATCTTCTGGATGGCCGGATCCTGAGTCGTATAGATACGAAGACCGCCGCTGTAAAGAGCGTTGGATGCCTGGGTTTCAGTATATCCTTTTTGGGTCTGAAGATCTTCTAACACCTGGTTGATCGCTGCATCTACAAAGTAAGAGTACACATTTGTTTTGTTTTCCTGTTTTTCCTGAGCCATGGCAATACGATCATATACCGGATCAAGAAGAGCCTTTTGATAATCATTTTCGGAAATGTATCCCTGCTGCAGCATATTGTTTAAGACCTTGGTCCTTCGTTCCGCGTTTTTTTCCGGATTGTTTATAGGATTAAATGAAGTCGGATTCTGAGGAATCGCAGCTAAAACTGCGCATTCGGACAGTGTCAGTTCGGATACGCTTTTTCCGAAATACTTATAAGAAGCAGTCTGCACACCATAAGTGCCGGCTCCCATATTGATCGTATTCAGATAGTTTTCCAGAATAACGCTTTTGGTATCTTTTCCTTCTTTTGTCAGGTTGGCTTCCAGCTGTAGAGCCAGACTCTGTTCCTGCACTTTTCTTCGGATCCGTTCCAGCTCATTCTCCTGTGTCCAGGTGGTAAAGACATTGTTTTTGAGAAGCTGCTGGGTCAGTGTGCTTGCTCCTTCGTTTGGACTGTGTCCCGTCAGAATGCGGCCGATACCGTTGACTCCGGCACGGAGAATACCTTTGAAGTCAATGCCATTATGTTCGTAAAAACGTTCATCTTCAATGGCAACAATAGCGTGCTGCATATTTAAGGGAATATCATTGATGGAAACAGCTACACGATTCGCGTTGGAACCAGTCAATTTCTGAATCATGTTTCCTTCGGAATCATACATGTAGGTAGCATATCCTACGGGTATGATATTGGCTTCGCTGACATCAGGAGTGGAAGCCAGAATTCCCTTAAAAACGCCGATGCCCAGGCTTATTGTACAAACCAGAAGAAAAATAAGAGAAAAAAGAAGAATTCTCAAAACGTTTATACTGAAAGCGTGCTCCAGCTTATCTCCGTGGGAGGAAAGCTTTTTGCGGCCGGATCGTAAACCTTTTTTGCCGTAATTCATAGATAACCCTCCTTATCTTGAGTCATTATTATAACAAATCCATACTTTTAAATAAAGAGCAAAATAGATTCTTCACAATTCCTCAAGGTCCATGCTATACTTACGATAAATGAGCAGAGAAAGGAATACAAAATATGCCATCCTGGACAAAGACAGTTTACGAAGGCGGCGAGGGTGAGATTACGGAAAAAAAGTCTCGATTTATCGCGACCGTATGCCCGGTTCACTCAGAACAGGAAGCGCTTGCCTTTATTGAAAAAATGAAAAAGAAATACTGGGATGCCCGTCATAATTGCTATGCGTATATCCTGGGAGAAAATCAGACCTGCATGAGAAGCAGTGACGACGGTGAGCCTCAGGGGACAGCAGGGCACCCTATGCTGGACGTATTGGCTGGAGAAAAACTGTATGATGTGGCTGTAGTTGTGACCCGCTATTTCGGAGGGGTTCTTCTGGGAACAGGAGGGCTTGTACGGGCTTATTCCAAAGCGGTACAGGAAGGGCTGAAAAACAGTATACTGATGGAAAAAAAGAGAGGGATACCGGTGGTTCTGGAGACGGATTATACAGGCCTTGGTAAGCTGCAGTATCTCACCGCTTCCCGGCAGATTATTGTACTGGATACCCTGTATGAGGATTGTGTCAAAATGAAAATCCTCCTGGATCCTGAACAGACAGCGGCTTTTCACGGGGAGGTTATGGACGCAACCAGTGGAAAGGCTGTCTGGCAGGAACAGGAGGAGATTTTCTATGCCAGAGTCAATGACCGTGTGCTGGTAGGCAAAGACTTACAGCCGGAAAAAAATTAACATTTTTCCGGTTCCGGATAGTCCACACCAAGAGTATCGATTTCCATAGATTTGATGACTTGATCTTCCAGCGGTCTGTCGCGGAAATCTGTCCGAACACCGGCAATGGCATCGATCACATCTAGTCCTTCAGTGATCTTGCCGAAGGCAGCGTAAGCACCGTCAAGATGCGGTGAGGTCTGGTGCATAATAAAAAACTGGGAACCGGCAGAGTTTGGAGCCATGGTTCTGGCCATGGACAGTACACCTTTGGTGTGTTTCAGATCATTTTTAAAGCCATTCTGCGTAAATTCACCTTTGATGGAATAACCCGGACCGCCCATACCGGTTCCGTCGGGACATCCGCCCTGGATCATAAATCCCGGAATCACGCGGTGAAAGATCAGACCGTTGTAATAGCCTTTTTTCACCAGGCTGATAAAGTTGTTTACTGTGTTGGGAGCGATTTCCGGATACAGCTCACCTTTCATGACAGAGCCGTCCTGCATGGTAATAGTAATGATTGGATTTGACATATATATTCCTTTCTGCAGGTTTCTGCTGTTGGGCAGAAACGCAAAGCTTTTGTATCTGTTGGGTACTTTCACAGATACAATGCGTATGAGTATTTGTCCTTCCGGACATTTCAGAGTATAGTATATCTGGTTTCTGGCGGTCACGCAAGTGGAACTCTGCTTGCCAAGCATATCAATATATGCTCCAGCGGCCCATTTCTGATTGAGTCTGAGGCTATGATGTGCTATACTGTGGGCGCCTGCAACAAAACTTTATGGGCCGCAAATAAATCGTCAGGTTGAAACTTATGAATTTTGAATTTTATATACGAGGAGTCATATAGATGATAATAGAGAGTTTTTCTCCGGAGGATACTTTCGGTGTCGGAGAGCAGCTGGCAAAGGAGGCTCATCCGGGGGATGTCTATACGTTGGAGGGGGATCTGGGTGTAGGAAAGACCGTATTTACCAAAGGCATGGCCAGAGGACTTGGAATAGAAGAACCGGTGACAAGCCCTACATTTACAATTCTTCAGGAATACGAAAGCGGAAGAATGCCATTGTATCATTTTGATGTATACCGCATCGGTGACCCGGAGGAAATGGATGAGATCGGTTATGAAGATTACTTTTACGGTCAGGGAATCTGTCTGATTGAGTGGGCTGGTCTGATTGAAGAATTGATTCCTCCCGAGGCTATACGGATCAGTATTGAAAAGGATCTGGAAAAGGGAGTGGATTATCGCCGGATCCGAATAGAAAGAGGAGAATAAGATATATGAAAATACTGGCTTTGGACAGCTCAGGCCTGGTAGCCTCCGCTGCAGTTATAGAAGACGATATATTGCTGGCAGAATACACGATCTGTTACAAAAAAACACATTCTCAGACACTTTTGCCTATGCTTGACGAAATACGCAAGAATATTGAGCTGGATATGAATACGATAGATGCTATTGCTGTTTCTGCCGGGCCGGGATCGTTTACCGGTCTGCGAATTGGTTCGGCTACGGCAAAAGGACTTGGGCTGGCGCTTGACAAACCATTGATTGCGGTACCAACGTTGGAAGCTATGGCCTGCAATCTTTACGATACACCGGGACTGATCTGCCCGATCATGGATGCCAGACGACGTCAGGTGTACACAGGAATTTACCAGTTCAAAGACCATCAGATTCAGGTGGTACGTGATCAGGCGGCAAAAGGAATTGATGAACTGATTGAGGAAGTGAATGCGCTGGGTGAATCGGCGGTATTTCTGGGAGATGGCGTACCCGTGTTTAGGTCACAGATCGAGGAAAAAGTGACGGTGCCTTTCAGCTTCGCGCCGGTGCATCTGAATAAGCAAAAAGCCGGAGCGGTTGCCGCGCTGGCAGCCATATACTATAAGGAAGGAAAAATACAGACGGCGGCTGAGCACAGGCCGGATTATCTGCGTGTCTCTCAGGCAGAACGGGAGAGGGCAGAGCGCCTGAAAAAAGAACAGGAGCATACAAAATGACAGTCAGAGAAATGCAGCTGGATGACCTTGAAGGAGTTATGGTCATAGAAAAAGAGAATTTTTCTGTTCCTTGGACAGAAATGGGATTTTTCAGCTTCCTCCTTAGAGATGACACGATGTTTCTGGTAGCCGAGGAAGAGGGAAAAATTATTGGTTATATGGGTATTATGATGGTTCTGGATGAAGGGGAGATTACCAATGTTTCCGTTTCAAAGTATGCGCGGAGAAGAGGCATTGGACGGACCCTTGTGGGAGAAATGATCCGCCGGATGAAAAAAAGAGGAATCGTTACACTTCACCTGGAAGTCAGAAAAAGCAACGATGCGGCCATTGCCTTGTATAGTTCCTTTGGCTTTGTTAAAGACGGAGAACGGAAAATGTATTATGAAGAGCCGGTGGAGGATGCTGTTTTGATGAGCTGTCATACAAGCAATGCCATAGCGTGAGTGTCCTTAAGGCACGATGCAGATATTTTTATTTATTTTGTATAGAAGAAACAGATAAAGGAGCAAACTATGCTGGATGTATGTCTGCTGGGGACTGGGGGTATGATGCCCTTACCGGGAAGATTTCTGACGTCCCTGATGGTACGATATAACGGTAGCAATCTGCTGATTGACTGTGGAGAGGCTACACAGATTGCCATAAAGAAAAAAGGCTGGGTGTTTAAACCTATTGATGTGATCTGCTTTACCCATTATCATGCGGATCATATCAGCGGTCTTCCGGGGCTGCTTTTGACCATGGGAAATGCGGAACGGACAGAACCACTGACTATGGTAGGTCCCCGGGGACTTGAGAGAGTAGTTAATGCGCTTCGGTGTATCGCACCGGAGCTTCCTTTTGAAATCCGCTATCATGAATTGACAGAGCCAGAGGAACATTTGGAGATCAATGGATATCATATTACGGCGTTTAAAGTGCAGCATAATGTGGTCTGTTACGGGTATGTTCTGGAGATACCTCGGGGCGGCAGATTCGATGCTGCCCGGGCGAAAGCGGCAGATATTCCCCTGCCATACTGGAGCAGGCTTCAGAAAGGAGAAGTGATCACTGCGGAGGATGGAAGAATATTTACTCCGGAGATGGTTCTGGGACCGGCACGGAAGGGACTTAAGGTCACTTACACTACGGATACCAGGCCCGTTCCATCCATTGCGGCCTATGCGGCAGGCAGTGATCTGTTTATCTGTGAAGGAATGTACGGAGAACCGGAAAAAGAGAAAAAAGCCAGAGAGTACAAACATATGACCTTTTATGAAGCGGCGAGATTGGCTGCGCAGGCAAAGCCGGAAGAAATGTGGCTGACCCATTTCAGTCCGTCACTGGTCTATCCGGAAAATTATCTGGAGGATGTGCGCAGAATTTTTCCGGAGACTCATCTGGGCAAAGATGGCAAAAGTATTACGCTGACATTTGATGAAAAATAAAAGAAGGTATGATTTATGGACAAAGATATATTGATTCTGGGACTGGAAAGCTCCTGCGATGAAACAGCTGCAGCGGTGATCAAAAATGGACGTACGGTTCTGTCGAACGTGATTTCTTCGCAGATTGACATTCATAAGGAATATGGTGGTGTAGTACCGGAGATTGCATCCAGAAAGCATATCGAGAGAATTAACACAGTTATTGAAGAAGCTCTGAAAGAGGCTGACATAGCTTTGAAAGATCTGGATGCCATTGGTGTTACTTATGGACCGGGACTGGTGGGAGCTCTTTTGGTGGGAGTGGCCGAGGCGAAGGCGATCTGTTTTGCAGCAGATATTCCACTGGTGGGTGTTCACCATATCGAGGGTCATGTATCAGCCAACTATATTGAAAATCCGGATCTGGAACCGCCCTTTTTGTGCCTGATTGTTTCCGGAGGACATACGCATCTGGTAGTAGTTAAGGATTACGGTGAGTTTGAGATCCTCGGACGGACACGAGATGATGCTGCAGGAGAAGCGTTTGATAAAGTAGCCAGAGCAATCGGTCTTGGTTATCCCGGCGGTCCCAAGATTGACAAATTGTCAAAAGAGGGAAATCCTGATGCTATCGTATTTCCAAAAACTAAAATAGAAGATGCACCCTATGATTTCAGCTTCAGTGGTTTGAAGAGTGCAGTGTTAAATTATATCAATAAGGCAAAAATGACCAATGAAGAGTTTAATCCTGCGGATCTGGCAGCTTCTTTCCAGAAAAATGTGGTGGATACTCTGACAGAGAAGGCCATTCATGCTGCAAAAGAACTTCATATAGATAAAGTGGCAATTGCCGGTGGCGTGGCTTCCAATAGTACACTTAGAAACAGCATGGAGCAAGCGTGCCGGAAGGAGAAACTCCATTTTTATCATCCATCTCCGATTTTTTGTACAGATAATGGAGCCATGATTGGTGTGGCGGCCTATTATGAGTTTATCAAAGGAACTAGACACGGCTGGGATCTCAATGCTGTGCCGAATTTACAATTGGGAGAAAGATAATGAACTGCAGTGCAATCGTTCTGGCAGCCGGAAGCGGTAAGCGAATGGGGACTGCCATAAAAAAACAATATCTGGAGATCAAAGGCATGCCAGTGCTGGCGTACAGTCTGCGCCGGTTTGACAGGCAGCCGTTTATCCGGGAGATTATTCTGGTGACATCCCCGGAGGAGATCGATTACTGCCGCACAGAAATTGTAGAAAAGTTTGGTATACACAAGGTGAAAAATATTGTGGCCGGTGGTAAAGAAAGGTGCAATTCTGTGTACGAGGGTCTGAAAGCTTGTTCTGAAACAGAATATGTTTTTATTCATGATGGGGCCAGACCTTTTCTTTCTGATGAAGTTCTGGACAGATTGTATAAAGATGTGCAGTTGTACAAGGCATGTATTGCTGCAGTTCCGGCGAAAGATACGATAAAGGTTGCAGATGAAAGCCGGAATATTATAGATACACCGGATCGTTCTCGTTTGTGGCAGGCACAGACTCCGCAGGCCTTTTCTTTATCATTGATCCGAGAATGTTATCGCCGTGCCCTGGAGGAAGAAGCCGCGGGACTGACGGACGATGCATCCTGTGTGGAATACTGCAAAAAAGGATCTGTGCATCTGACAGAAGGCTCTTATGATAATCTGAAAATTACTACACCGGAAGATCTTCCGGTGGCAGAGATTTTGTGTGATGCGTATAGATATAGTAATGGAGGGTGGTGACTTTGGTTATCACCCTCATAATAAGAATGAAAAAAAGTGAACGAAAAAAGTTAAAAAAAGATGAAAATAATGGTTGACAGAAGAGGGAACCGCTGATATAATACCAATTGTCTCTGTGAGAGATGCACGGAGAGGTATCGAAGCGGTCATAACGAGGCGGTCTTGAAAACCGTTTGTCCGAAAGGGCGCGTGGGTTCGAATCCCACCCTCTCCGCTTTAAGAAAATATCATCTCTGAAAGAATCAGGCATCTGGAGAAGTACCCAAGTGGCTGAAGGGGCTCCCCTGGAAAGGGAGTAGGTCGTTA
>JAEDOO010000194.1 GCA_016301965.1 Lachnospiraceae bacterium
AAAGGAACGATTATGCATAACAAATACAAAAAAACCCTTATTGCCTGTTACCTTGGTTTCATCACCCAGGCCATATCCGCAAATTTTGCTCCATTATTATTCCTGACGTTTCATCAGAATTTCGGGATACCCTTTGGAAAAATTGCCTTTATTTCTACAGCGTTTTTCTTTACGCAGCTTCTGGTAGATGTATTTTGTGCCCGATTTGTGGATGGTATTGGCTATCGAAAGTGTGTGGTTGCTTCTGAGGCTTTGTCGGCCCTCGGACTTATCGGACTGGCTGTATTGCCGGAAGTGCTGCCAGTTCCCTATGTAGGAATTATGGTCAGTGTGATTATCTATGCCGTGGGAAGCGGTCTGATCGAAGTGCTGGTAAGTCCGATCGTCGAGGCTTGTCCTTTTGAGAACAAGAGCAGCGTGATGAGCCTTTTACATTCCTTTTATTGTTGGGGTTCTGTAGGCGTGATACTTTTGTCTACAGTATTCTTTGCGGTTTTTGGTATTCAGAACTGGCATATTCTGGCCTGCTTATGGGCTGTCGTGCCGCTGTATAATGTCTACAACTTCGTCACCTGCCCCATTGAGCGGCTCACAGAGGAAGGGGAAGGTCTTGGCATGGGCCAGCTTATGAAAATGCCCATGTTCTGGTTAGCTATCGTACTGATGATCTGTGCGGGAGCCAGTGAACTTTCCATGGCCCAGTGGGCTTCGGCTTATGTGGAATCAGCTCTGGGTCTGTCAAAGAGTATCGGTGATATTGCCGGCCCCTGTCTGTTTGCGGTCGCTATGGGAATCAGCCGCGTATTTTATGGAAAATACGGCGAAAAAATTGATCTGATGAAATTTATGATGAGTTCAGGAGCGCTTTGTCTGTGCTGTTATTTGCTTGCTGCTTTAGGAGGTAATCCGCTTCTTGGGTTGATAGGTTGTGTGGCCTGTGGTTTTTCTGTGGGCATCATGTGGCCGGGAACGATCAGTATCACTTCCGGGAAAATTCCCTTTGGAGGAACAGCTATGTTTGCCCTGCTGGCCATGGCCGGAGATATGGGCGGAGCGGCAGGACCATGTATTGTCGGTTTCGTGACACAGCATTTTGGGGATAATCTGAAAGCCGGTATGCTGGCCGGAAGTGTTTTCCCGGTGATCCTGATTGTATCGATCTGTCTGCTCAGATCAATGCAGGTATCTGATAAAAAGAAGTAAAAAAATATCAGGAAGCGATTTTTTTACTTCCTGATGCTGTTATATTACCACAAAATCGGGAAAAAATAAAGTCTGTAAATCTCTTCATATCCATGATAGAATGACCTACTATTTGTGATAGGGAGGGATTTTTTATGGATAACAACTGGTTGGAATTACTGTCTGGTACAAATCAGCTGGCGGCGGTAATGGAGACAAATCAATATACCGAACAGTTTGGCCTAGTGTTGTCTGAAAAGGATGCACAGCTGATTCTGGAAAATCGGAAAGCAGCCCTGCGAACACAGCAAAGGATAGAGTTTGGTGAGGGCATTGTTCCTAAAATTATTCGTGAATTTTGCGATTCACCGTATATTGATCAGAATACTTACGCGGAAACGATCATGCGTCTGCAGGAAATATTCTATCAGTACAAAAACGAGATGAATGATGAAATAACAGATGATGAGCTTCTGCATCTGATGAGAGAACAGTATGATGAGCTCTGTTTTGGTGACCTCGAGTATCTGGAAAGTACCTGCCTTGCGGCTTTTGCCCAGGCTGTACGGGCGGGCTACCGTGGATTTGCCGGCACAGATGGTTATGGGGAATATGACAAATTTGATCTGCAGGAACGCTGGAGCTATGAGGTATATCTGGAAACGTTAAAAGAACTTTGCTGGAGGTAATGATCATGCATTATAAGACAGAAGAACTCATACCGATCGTTGGCAAACTGGCAGAGAAATATACGGCAAAAGAGAGCACGTCCATTACTTACGAGAAGGCGCAGCAGCTGATGGGGGCGGTGATCTATTGTATTCGGGAATATGAATTTACACAGCAACAGTCTTTGGCAGAGAAATATTCCTTTACAGAGAATAAGTATTGTACAGAGAAAAAAATATTTGCAGAGAAACAACCTTCTTTCAAAGAAAGAGAGGTGTATTCTCAGAAAACAGAAAAGGGATCATCTGCACATTGTCTCCGCGTAATGGAGAATCCTGTATCAGCGACGAAAGCTTATGAAATGGGATCAACACTGGTTAAGCAGAAAGTAAAAACATCCCTGCAAATGTATAATGAGATGATGAACGTTTTTTCAGACTATGAGAATGTGTGCCTTTACGATACCGTTGCAAAAGGCCTGCCGGAATTTTTTAAATGGTATGACCATCGGTTTGAGCCGCAGAATACGATATTAACACTGGATTATCCTATAGTAATGGACCTTTCACCGTATACGGGAATTGACAGAATCTATGAATATATCCTTTGTATCCAGCTGGAACAGCGTTTTTTGAAAAAGTATCCGCATCAGTTTGTTATGGATATACTTGAGAAATATACGAAACGATACCGAACGATGATCGAAAATCTGTGTGAAATCGTGTTAATGAACATCTGCGGACATATTCTGGCAGAAAAGAAGCTGGATGAACT
>JAEDOO010000195.1 GCA_016301965.1 Lachnospiraceae bacterium
ACACGGGAGGGTTTTGTCATGAGCAATTATTATTTAGCAGTCGATATAGGTGCTTCCAGTGGACGTCATATTCTTTGCCATATGGTAAACGGACAGATGCAGCTTGAGGAGATCCATCGTTTTGAAAATGGAATGAAAATGAAAGATGGAGAACTCTGCTGGGAGATGGACAGACTGTTCCAGGAAGTAGTTAACGGTCTGAAAAAGTGTAAAGAGATCGGCAAGATTCCGGTAAGCATGGGTATTGATACCTGGGGCGTTGACTTTGCACTGGTAGATAAAGACGGCAATGTTATTGGTAATACAGTAGGATATCGTGACAGCCGTACCAATGGCATGGACGAAGAGGTTTCCAAGATCATTTCCGAAGAAGACCTGTACAAGAGAACCGGTATTCAGAAACAGATGTACAATACCATCTATCAGCTGATGGCTGTTAAGGTGAAACATCCGGAGTATCTGGAGCAGGCTGAGGCTATGCTGATGGTTCCGGATTATCTGCAGTACAGACTGACAGGAGTGATGGCTCAGGAATATACAGAAGCTACTACAGGCCAGCTGATCAGTCCCATCACCAAGGATTGGGATTATGAACTGATCGATATGCTGGGCTTCCCGAGAAAAATCTTCCAGAAGGTTAACAAACCGGGAACTACCCTCGGCAACCTGAAACCGGAGATCGCCAAAGAGGTTGGCTTCGATCTGGAAGTTATGCAGATCGGTTCCCACGATACAGCATCCGCTGTACTGGCTGTTCCGGCTAACGATGATGATTTTATGTATATCAGCTCCGGTACATGGTCACTGATGGGTGTGGAGGCTGCAGAAGCTAACTGCTCCATGAAGAGCCGTGCTGCCAATATGACCAACGAGGGTGGTTACAACTATCGTTTCCGTTTCCTGAAGAATATCATGGGTCTGTGGATGATCCAGTCTGTTCGTCATGAGACCGGCGATGCATACTCCTTCGCACAGCTGTGTGAGATGGCTGAGGAAGCCAAGGATTTCCCGTCCAGAGTAGACTGCAACGATAATTGCTTCCTGGCTCCCAAGAATATGACAGAAGAGGTTAAGGATTACTGCCGCCGTACAGGACAGCAGGTTCCGGAGACCATCGGAGAGGTTGCTACTGTTGTATACGCCAGCCTGGCTGACTGCTACGCAAAGACTGTTGCCGAGATGGAAGATATCACCGGCAGAACTTACGGCCGTATCCACATCGTAGGCGGTGGTTCCAATGCCGGCTACCTGAACCAGCTGACAGCCAATGCCTGCAAACGTAATGTATACGCCGGACCGACAGAGGGCACTGCCATCGGTAACCTGACAGCACAGATGCTGAAAGCCAAAGAATTTTCCACCGTTGAGGAAGCAAGAGATAATATCTTCAAATCCTTCGGTGTAAAAGAATATAAACCCCAGTAAATTTTAGATTATTACATATTAAAGGAGGATGATACCCATGGGCGAGAGATATGAGTCCGCAAAAGCAATTTATGCAAAATACGGCATTGATACCGATGCAGCTATCGAGACCTTAAAGAAAGTTCCGGTTGCCGTTCACTGCTGGCAGGCAGACGACGTTACCGGTTTTGACAACGACGGTCCGCTGACCGGTGGTATTCAGACGACCGGTGATTATCCGGGAAAAGCTACCAATCCGGATCAGATGTTTGAGGATCTGGACAAGGCTTTCAGTCTGATGCCGGGTCTTAAGAAAGTAAATGTTCACGCAAGTTACGCAATCTTCGAAGAGGATGGCTTTGTAGATCGTGACAAACTGGAACCCAGACACTTCAAGAGATGGGTAGAATTCGCAAAGAAACATGGTATCGGCCTTGATTTCAACCCGACATTCTTCTCACATCCGATGATGAAAGATGGCCTGACTCTGTCCAGCCCGGATAAGGAAGTCAGAGATTTCTGGATCAACCACGGTAAAGCATGTATCCGTATTTCCCAGTACTTTGCTGAGGAGACAGGTATTCCCTGCGTTATGAATATCTGGACCGGTGACGGCTTCAAGGATGTTCCGGGAGATCGTATGGGTCCGCGTATGCGTTACAAAGAGTCCATCGAAGAGATCCTTTCCGAGCCCTATGATTTCAACAAGGTTAAACCCTGTGTTGAGTCCAAGGTATTCGGTATCGGCGCTGAGGCTTATACTGTAGGTTCTGCTGAGTTTACCTTAAGTATGGCTGCTATGCACAAGGATAAATGTATGCCGCTGATGGACAATGGCCACTATCATCCGACAGAGGTTGTTTCCGATAAGATCCCGGCTCTGCTGTGCTTCTTCCCGGAACTGGCTCTGCACGTAACACGTGGTATCCGCTGGGATTCTGACCACGTGCTGATCCTGGATGATGAGACAAAAGAGATCGCTCAGGAGATCGTAAGAAACGATGCTCTTGGTCGTGTATACATTGCGCTGGATTACTTTGATGCATCCATTAACCGTATTTCTGCCCTGGTAACCGGTTTCCGTTCCATGCAGAAAGCTCTGCTGAATGCACTGTGTACTCCGAACGCTTATTTCAAAGAACTGCAGGATACCAACCAGATGTCCAGAAAGATGGTAGCTATGGAAGATGCCAAGATGCTGCCGCTGGG
>JAEDOO010000004.1 GCA_016301965.1 Lachnospiraceae bacterium
AGCGCATTAGATGGAGTTAGCACTTAGCTCCTGCAGACGTTGCGCTTGTTTGAAATACGACATATATCCCCCGGACTCTTGCATGAGCTCTTTTTCGTCCGTCATTTCATTCCTCAATTTTGCAAGTATAGCTTTCCTTTTCCTGCAAATTTGTGTATAATCAGAATCTGGTGGGAAAGTAAGACTTCCCGCAAATCTCTATACGAAAGCAACAATAGCGGAGGAAATATGGACACAAAAGACAATCTGCTGGTAAGGATTCAGTCCCAGTACAAAACATTCAGTAAAGGGCAGAAACGGCTGGCTTCATATATTCTTGAGCATTACGACAAAGCTGTATTTCTGACAGCAGCAAAGCTCGGAAAGGAAGCCGGTGTCAGCGAATCAACGACAGTGCGGTTTGCCACGCAGCTGGGATTTGAAGGATACCCGGAATTTCACCGTGCACTGGAAGAGCTGGTGCGCAACAAACTGAATTCCATACAGCGGATGAAAGTCACCTACGGTAATGTACCGCAGGTGGAGATACTGGACCGAATTCTTCATTCGGATATCGAAAAAATCAAGATGACCATGGAAAGTATCGACCATGATGCATTTAATATGGCGGTAAATACCTTATCGGCAGCCAGAAATATCTATATTATTGGTATTCGCAGCTGTGCGCCTTTGGCCAATTTCCTTGGCTTTTATATGAACTATATTTTTGAGGGAGTTCATGTATTGACCACCCATAATACCAGTGAGATTTTCGAACAGATGGTGCGAATTAATGAAGACGACGTCATTTTTGGCATAAGCTTTCCGCGGTATTCGATGCTGACTTTAAAAGCACTTGAATTTGCTAACAAACGTCAGGCGAAAGTAATTACATTGACAGACAGCGTACATTCACCGATCAATCTATATTCTTCCTGCAATCTGATCGCCAGAAGTGATATGGCATCTATCGTAGATTCTCTGGTAGCTCCCTTAAGCATTATCAATGCTCTTGTCGTAGCTCTTTGTATGAAGAAACAGGATGAAGTGGTACGTACTCTGGAGAATCTGGAAAATATCTGGGATGAATATCAGGTGTACAGTAATGATGAAATAAATCCTGTAAATCCCCAAATGAAAATCGTGTCTCCTGGAGAGGAAAAAAATTATGAGTGAAATTGTAATTATCGGCGGAGGCGCTGCGGGTATGATGGCAGCGGCCAGATTGTCTGTTCCAGGATCTCGGGTGCATATTTTCGAACGTAACGAGAAACTAGGTAAAAAGTTATTTATCACGGGAAAAGGCCGGTGCAATCTGACAAATGCCTGTGATCAGCAGGAGCTTATGGATGCCATGGTCTCTAATGGTAAGTTTATGTTCAGTTCTCTGGCGGCTTTTGACAATATGGCTGTTATGCAGTATTTTGAAGGACTGGGTCTTAAACTGAAAACTGAAAGAGGCATGAGGGTATTTCCGGTATCCGACCATTCTTCTGATGTGATCAAGGTGCTGGAAAATCAGCTGAAAAAACAGAAAGTCTGCATACATCTGAATAGCAGAGTAAAAACTCTGGATATAAGAGATAAAAAGGTGTGCGGAGTTGTATTGGAAAACGGCTGTACAGTTCCGGCAGACTATGTGATCGTTGCCACGGGAGGAATGTCTTATCCGGTGACCGGATCCTCCGGAGACGGACTGCGCTTTGCGAAAGAGCAGAAGATCAAAGTGACGGATGTCACACCATCTCTGGTACCTATGGTAACAAAAGAAGAGTATATTCCTGAAATGCAGGGACTTTCACTTAAAAATGTGGAGTTGAAACTTCTGCAGAAAGGGAAAACAGTATATAAAGAGTTTGGTGAAATGCTGTTTACACATTTTGGTGTCAGCGGCCCCCTTGTATTGACAGCCAGTGCCCGGTGCGGCAAACGTCTGAGTAAGGGAGAAATGCAGGCATTTATTGATCTGAAGCCTGCGCTGTCTCTGGAGCAGCTGGATCATCGTCTGATTCGGGAATTCCAGGAAAATCCCAAAAAACAGCTGGCAACGATCATGGGCAGTCTGCTGCCATCCAAGATGATCGATCCGTTTCTTGGCGTTCTTGCGCTGGACAGCAGAAAAACGGCCTGTGAAACATCTAAAGGAGAGAGATTTGCTATTGCAGGGCTATTAAAAGCATTTCCTTTTACAGTTACCGGACTTCGTGGATTTGAAGAGGCGATCATTACGAAAGGCGGCGTTTCTGTTCGTGAAATAGATCCGAAGACCATGGCCTGCAAACAGGTGGAGGGACTTTATTTTATCGGAGAAGTATTGGATCTGGATGCGGTGACCGGTGGATTCAATCTTCAGATCGCCTGGTCTACAGCAGCGGCGGCCGCAGCAGATATTCAGGAAAAAAATACAGTAAAGTGAGGTAGAGTATGAGCTATTCCATAGCGATCGACGGGCCGGCAGGAGCCGGAAAAAGTACCATTGCCAGGGCAGTGGCCAAAGATCTTTCTTTTATATATGTAGATACAGGAGCCATGTACAGAGCCATGGCCTACTATTTCCTGCAGCAGGGAATCAAAGAAGATGAGACAGATAAGATCAAAGACGCCTGTCAGCATGCAGATGTTTCCATCACCTATAAAGGCGGAGAACAGAAAGTGATTCTCAACGGCGAGGATGTTACTCCCTTTATCCGTAGTGAAGCAGTCGGCAATATGGCATCCAAAAGTTCTCCTGTACCGGAGGTGAGGGCAAAACTGACACAGCTGCAAAAGGACTTGGCAGCCAGAGAGAATGTCGTCATGGACGGCCGTGATATTGGAACCTGTGTGCTCCCGGATGCTCAGGTCAAAGTATACCTTACGGCCAGCACCCATACCCGTGCGCTGAGAAGATATAAGGAGCTTCTGGAAAAGGGGCAGACAAATGCCGACATGAAGAAGATCGAAGCAGATATCGAGGAGAGGGATTACCGCGATATGCATAGAGAGATATCCCCCCTGCGCCAGGCTGAGGATGCTGTGCTCGTTGACTCATCAGACATGACAATTGAGGAAGTGGTCAAAACAATCCTTTCGCTGGTCAAAGAAAACGGATTGTAACTGTTCGTTACTGTTTAGAACAGACCGCGTCACTTGCTGCGCAGGTCGTAAGAATATGATTCAGAAAGAAGGAGAGTATGGAAGTAACACTGGCAAAAACCGCAGGCTTTTGTTTTGGGGTAAAAAGGGCCGTGGACAAGGTATATGAGCTGGCAGACCAGGAAGAAAAAGTATATACTTTCGGACCGATCATCCACAACGAAGAAGTAGTGCAGGATCTGGAAAACAAAGGTGTGCATGTGCTTAATTCACTGGATGAACTGGCAGCTGCAACGGATGGCATTGTCGTTATCCGTTCCCATGGTGTGCCTGAAAACGTGTATCGTCTGCTGGAAGAAAAACACATCCGTTATGCAGATGCCACTTGTCCGTTTGTGAGAAAAATTCACAAGCTCGTAGAGAAGCATAGCAGGGAAGGACGCCGGATCGTGATCGTAGGAAACGATCATCATCCCGAGGTGGAAGGCATTAAAGGATGGAGTCTGACAGAACCTGTGGTCATAGGCTCGGCAGAAGAAGCAAAAAATCTTCAAATTCCCGAAACAGAGCCTATTTGCGTGGTTTCACAGACGACATTTAATTACAACAAATTTAAAGATATAGTTGAAATTCTCGAAAAAAAGCGTTATGATAGAATTGTTTTAAATACGATCTGCAGTGCAACGGAAGAACGGCAGGAGGAAGCTGTTCGGCTTGCTTCTCAGGTAGACGCGATGATCGTGATCGGCGGCAAGACCAGTTCCAACACGCAGAAACTATTTGAAATATGCAGGAATGCATGTGAAAATACTTACTATATACAGACACTCGTTGATTTGGATATCAAGCCTTTTCAATCTTTTCGTCATGTAGGTATTACCGCAGGGGCTTCCACCCCAAACAAAATAATTGAGGAGGTTCAAAGATATGTCAGAATTAAGCTTTGAGCAAATGTTGGAAGATTCTTTCAAAACTATCAGAAACGGAGATGTGGTTGAAGGCACTGTAATTGGTGTTAAGCCGGAAGAGATTATTTTAAATATCGGCTATAAGGCAGATGGTGTTCTTACCAAGAGTGAATACAGCAACGATTCCAGTATCGACCTTACAACTGTTGTAGCCGTTGGTGATAAGATGGAAGTTAAAGTCCTGAAAGTAAACGATGGTGAGGGACAGGTACTTCTGACCTACAAGAGACTTGCTGCCGAGAGAGGCAATAAGAGACTTGAGGAAGCTTTTGAGAATAAAGAAGTTCTTACCGCTAAAGTTGATCAGGTGAAGACCGGTGGTCTGAGCGTGATCGTTGAGGAGACCAGAGTATTTATTCCGGCCAGCCTTGTATCTGATACTTACGAAAAAGATCTCAGCAAATACGCAGGACAGGAGATCCAGTTCGTTATTACAGAATTCAACCCGAGAAGAAGAAGAATCATCGGTGACAGAAAACAGCTGGTGGTTGCTGAGAAAGCCAAACTGCAGGAAGAGCTGTTCTCCAGAATCAATGTCGGTGATGTGGTTACAGGTGTTGTTAAGAATGTTACAGATTTCGGTGCATTCATTGATCTGGGCGGTGCTGACGGTCTGCTGCACATCTCTGAGATGAGCTGGGGACGTGTTGAGAATCCGAAGAAGGTTTTCAAAGTTGGTGAAGAGATCGAAGTTCTGATCAAAGACATCAAGGGTGACAAGATTGCTCTGAGTCTGAAGTTTGAAGATAAGAATCCGTGGCTGACAGCTGATGAGAAATATGCTGTAGGTAATGTTGTAGAGGGTAAAGTTGCCCGTATGACAGACTTTGGTGCTTTTGTTGAGCTGGAGCCGGGTGTTGATGCTCTGCTTCATGTTTCTCAGATCTCCAGACAGCATGTAGAGAAACCGGCCGATGTTCTTTCTATCGGACAGATGATCACAGCTAAGGTTGTTGATTTCAATGGCGAGGATAAGAAGATCAGCCTGAGCATGAAGGCTTTGGAGGCTCCGGCAGAGGATGCTGAGGAAGCTCCGGTTGAGGAATAAGATTAGTTCTGAAGATGGGGTTTGAATATTGAGATTTTGCTGCAGTATGGCGCGGACGCTGTACTGCAGTATTTTTTTGTATGTGGGAAAGGTTA
This sequence comes from Lachnospiraceae bacterium, assembly GCA_016301965.1. Classification (GTDB taxonomy): domain Bacteria; phylum Bacillota; class Clostridia; order Lachnospirales; family Lachnospiraceae; genus UBA11957. The sequence goes on from JAEDOO010000004.1 coordinate 5,166, forward strand.
TGGTTGGTGGGGACGCTTAAGGGATATCAGCGAATCGGCGGTCTTACGGGTATGCATATAAACTTCCTGCTCCTACTGCGCTCGCTCCGAGCCTGGAGTCTCGGAGTCGTGCTCGTCAAAGTCGCGGGAAGTTTATATGCATACCCGTAAGACCGCCGATTCGCTGATATCCCTTGGCGCTTATCTGGTGTGGGACAGGAGGGAGCGGATGATGTGGAGACAGTAGGTTTTCAACGATTCGGTATCATACAAAAATGCATCGCTTACTAAGAAGTAGTATTTATCCGGTACCTTCGGCTTTGTCTGGAAGGCTTGGGACAGTACCGGGGAGAAGGCTGGGATGAAGGTTCCGGTTTTTCGTTCGTAGCAGGTTTCGGCGGTGGCTTTTTTCCTGGCGGAGGGGTCTGTATATATGGCGATACTTTTGTGGATCGCGCGGTCTTCGGCGGGAAGGTAATAATAGTTTTTGTAGTCTTTATAATAATAGTAGTATTCACCGGTAAGCAGCGGTACCTGCAGGCGGCACGTGTTGGCGGTAAGGGTCAGGGAGATATTCTCGGAAGTCACTGAGAGTGCAGCCGGTACAATTGTATTCTCAAATGTGCAAAGAAAATCCAGGATATCCGGCTCTTTAGAGGAAATCTCTGTCTTGACGGGTGATAGATGTCCCTGTGTGAGGTTAAGTAAGGGAGATAGCTGTTCGATCCAGACCATGCCGGCGATATCGTCGTAGTTGTGCTGCTCCAGAATTTTTTGTGTCTCGGGATCTCTTGTTTGCAGGAAGCTTTCGTATACTTTGATCAGTTCTTTTCCGGTATGGTGATCTTTTCTGCTGTAACCGCAAAGCTTTTGCAGGCTGGATAGCTTCATATCGTCCGCTATCAGAATTTGTTTAAGTGGGCGATAAAGCTGGTATAAATCTGTGGCGGGCATGTTTTTCAGGTGAGTGTTATCTATTTCGTAGTAAGCTGCCTTGTTGCAAAGATAGGGCAGGTCAAAGGTTGCACCGTTAAAGTGTACAAGGGAGTCAAAGCTTTCTGCCAATGTCAGGAATTCACGCAGGATCTTCTCTTCATCGGATGGTTTTTCGGCAAACCATTGCCGCAGGATGAACTGCTCATTTTCTTTCCACATGGCACCCAGAAGATACAGATGGGATCTTCTGGAATTTAATCCTGTTGTTTCTATGTCAAAATACAGTGTGTGCGCCTGAGTTAACAGGCATTTTGTGCCTGCTTCAGGAATTTCAGGTCGTTGTTCCACAATTTTCATTGCAAATCTTATCCTTTCACTGTAATATTGTAATAGTTCAGATCAGTCTGATCTTGAAATATTCCTGCTCAGTATAGCAGAAAATAAGTAAACAGGAAAGCGAAAGCATACAATGATTCGATTTATCAAAGGAACAGTAGTTGATATAGAAGAAAATTATCTGATTCTTGATCATCAGGGAATTGGTTTCCGGATCTTTACTCCGTCATCCTTGCTGGAAAGGTATGTCCGCGTAGGGGAGGAGATCAGATTGCATACTTATATGAATGTCCGTGAAGATGCCATGCTGCTGTATGGTTTTTTGACGGCTGATGATCTCCGGTTGTTTGAGCTTCTTTTGGGGGTAAACGGTGTTGGTCCAAAGGCAGGTCTTGGTATTTTATCAGCGTTAAGCGCGGATGAATTGCGGTTTGCGGTGCTGTCTGACGATGCCGCAGCCATCGCCAAAGCTCCCGGTATCGGAAAAAAGACAGCGCAGAAGCTTATTCTTGAGCTGAAAGATAAAATGAGCCTGGAAGATGCATTTGAGAAGAAACTTGCCCATGAGCAGGATAATGCATTGCCTTCATCTGCAGATGAGAGCAGTGAAGCCGTGATGGCCTTGACGGCTCTTGGTTATCCATCCAGTGATGCGCTTCGGGCGGTTCGAGCTGTAGATGGTCATGAGACCATGGATGTAGAACAGCTGCTGAAGGCGGCTCTGAAAAATTTACTCTGATATGCAGGAGTTATGCTATATGGAAAAAAGAATGATTACGACAGAATATACGGAGGAGGATGTCCGGATCGAGGGAACGCTTCGACCGCAATATCTGTCAGACTATATCGGTCAAAAAAAAGCGAAAGATACATTGAAAATATATATAGAGGCAGCGAAACAGCGAAAGGATGCGCTGGATCATGTGTTGTTTTACGGTCCGCCGGGACTGGGAAAAACAACTTTGGCGGGAATCATTGCCAATGAAATGGGTACCCACATGAAGGTGACCTCCGGACCGGCCATTGAAAAGCCGGGAGAAATGGCAGCTATCTTAAATTCTCTGCAGGAAGGGGATGTTCTTTTTGTGGATGAGATCCATCGCCTGAATCGTCAGGTGGAGGAGGTTTTATATCCTGCCATGGAGGATTATGCCATTGACATTATGATTGGAAAGGGTGCGACGGCCCGATCCATTCGACTTGATCTGCCAAAATTTACACTGGTAGGCGCAACGACAAGAGCAGGTCTCCTGACAGCTCCCTTAAGGGATCGTTTTGGCGTGATTTCTCATCTGGAGTTTTATTCCTATGAGGAACTTAAGACCATTATTCTGCATTCAGCACGAATACTTAACGTGGAGATCGATCCGGATGGTGCCATGCAGCTGGCCAGAAGATCCAGAGGAACGCCGCGTCTGGCCAACCGTTTGTTAAAGCGTGTCCGTGATTTTGCCCAGGTAAAATACGATGGCCGGATCACCAGTGATGTGGCGGCTTTTGCATTGGATCTGATGGAGGTAGATCGCTACGGACTTGATCAGACAGACAGGAATATCCTGCGTATGATGATTGAAAATTATCAGGGAGGCCCGGTCGGTCTGGAAACTCTGGCAGCATCTATCGGTGAGGATGCCGGAACTATAGAGGATGTGTACGAGCCATATCTTTTGCAGCATGGCTTTATCCAGAGAACTCCCCGGGGACGGACGGCTACGCTGAAAGCCTATGAGCATCTGGGATTGCCTGCACCGGAAAAATAGAGTATAATAAGCACCATACGAAAGAGTATAAAAGAAGGGAGTTACCCATGTCATCTAAAAATTCCACAAAAGTACTGATCGGCGGCAAGATCTATACCCTTGGAGGTTATGAAAGCGAAGAATATCTTCAGAAGGTTGCCGCATATCTGAACAATAAATTAACAGACTTGTCATCTTCAGCCATGTTTAATCGTCAGCATGCCGACGTTCGCGGTATCATGCTGAGCTTGAATGTGGCGGACGATTATTTTAAAGCCCGTTCTCAGGCAGAAGTATTTGAGGAAGATTCTGTATCCAAAAACCGGGAGGTTTATGATCTTAAAAACGATCTGATCGCTTCCCAGATTCAGCTGGAGCGGCTGAAAGAAGATTACGAAAAATTGAAAGCTGAGAAAGAGGAACTGGAAAGACAGCTGGCAGGAAAAAAACCACAGACTGTCAGATAACAGATTACGGAAAGGATACAGGGGGATTACGTAGTGTGATCCCCTTTTTTATGAAATGAACAATAACAGACCAAAACCCGACACAAAAACCATAGAACTTCTGGCACCGGCAGGCAGTGCTGAAACCGCCCGGGCAGCGATCCTTGCCGGTGCGGATGCTGTATATATCGGAGGTACCCGTTTCGGTGCGAGGGCCTATGCGGATAATCCAATGCAGGATGAGCTTCTGGATCTTTTGGATTATTTTCATCTTCGCGAGAAAAAACTTTATCTTACCATCAATACACTGTTAAAGGAGCAGGAAATCACCCAGGAGCTGTATACTTATCTGGCACCGTTGTATGCTGCCGGTCTGGATGCGGTTATCGTACAGGATCCCGGTGTCATGCAGTTCGTCCTTCGTGAATTTCCGGATATGGCTGTACATGCCAGCACACAAATGACCATCACCGGTCCGTCCGGTGCCAGAATGCTGGAAAAATGCGGTGTGACACGCGTGGTTACAGCCAGAGAATTATCCCTGGATGAAATCTCTGCTATCCGCAAAGCTACGCATTTGGAGATAGAATCTTTTGTTCACGGTGCGTTGTGTTACTGCTATTCAGGCAGATGCCTTTTCAGCAGCATGCTGGGCGGGCGAAGCGGCAACAGAGGCCGATGCGCGCAGCCCTGTCGTCTTCCATACGAAGTATGGCAGGATGGTAAAAAGCTGAGTCGTCCGGAGGAAAGCTATGTGCTGAGCCCAAAGGATATGTGTACCATAGCCCTGTTGCCGGAGATTCTCGCTGCCGGAGTTACTTCTCTGAAAATTGAAGGCCGCATGAAAAAGCCGGAATATACCGCTGGTGTGGTCAGCGTTTACAGAAAATATCTGGATCAGTGTCTTTCGGGACAGTTTTGTGGTGTATCATCAAAAGATCAGCAGATGCTGTATGATCTGTATAACCGGGATGGTTTTCACGAAGGTTATTATAAACAGCACAATGGCAAACACATGATGGCACTTAGAAATGAAAAACTGAGAAAAACAGCAAAAGACTGGAACGAAGAATTGTTTGCCGCAATTCACGAAACGTACTGCGAGAAAAAAAACAGTGTACCGGTAACAGGTCTGGCCAGTTTTTGTGAAGGCGAACCGATGTCTTTGTGGCTCTCCTGCCAGGATACCTCTGTCTGTGTTAACGGAAGTGCAGTTTTGTCGGCAAAAACACGTCCGATGGATGAAACACAGATAAAAAAACAGTTGCAAAAGACGGGAGATTCTGATTTTTCTTTTGATGGGATATCTGTCGAGGTGTGCGGCAATGCCTTTTCTCCGGTAAAGGAGATCAATGCGCTGCGGCGCAAAGGACTGGAAGCATTGAAACAGGAAATGCTGAAAACATACAGAAGAAATCTGCCCGCACGAACAAATACATTACCAAAAGATTCGGTGAATCCGCAAAAGACCTTCGGACTGACAGTGCTTGTTCAAACCAAAGAGCAGCTGCAGGCTGTCAGGGAAAGTGTTATTTCTTTTCATCGGATCTATGTGGAATATACCCTCTGGACCCGGGAAATGTCTCTGGTACGTGCGATGCGCAGAGAAACAGACTGTGAATGGGTGCTGGCGCTTCCGCAGATGCTGCGGGAGTCTCATCGGGAAAGCTTTGTACAGCTTTTACCATCTCTTGAAAAGGAAAACTTTGAAGGTTATCTGATCCGGACGATGGAAGAGCTTTGTCTTTGCCTGGAACAGGAGGTAAGTACGGCAATATATCTGGATGACTGTATGTACACCATGAGCCGTGAAACCCTCCATTTTTACCGGGAAATGGGAGTCTGTGGGTTTACGGCACCGGCCGAACTTAACAGAAGGGAACTGGCTGCCCGGGAGAATCGGGATTCCGAGATCTGTGTGTACGGCCGGCAGATTCTGATGGTTTCTGCCCAGTGTGTCCGCAAAAACACGGCCGGATGTGACAAAAAATCCGGCATATTGGCGCTAAAAGACCGAAAAGGTGTCCAATTTCCGGCAAAATGTTGTTGTGACTTCTGTTATAATGTTCTCTATAATTCGGTTCCTCTGGGATTGCTGCGTGAGCTTAAGGAACTGTCTTGCTGCGGCTATGCCGGATACCGATTGTCTTTTACAATTGAGGACAAAAAAGAAACCGCCCGTATTCTGCGCCTGTTTTCGCAGGCGATGCAGGGAATACTTTCGGAGGATGCCATGCCCTTTACGAAGGGACACTATCAAAGAGGAGTAGAATAAACTATGATCTCAATCATTGTTACGCTGACAAAGTATATGCTTATCGTTTTGATGATCATGTATACTTCCCAGTGCTTCAGTGTATTCAGCAAAAAAAAGGAAAAAGCAAGGCGTCGGGTGCTGCGTCGGCAGATCACGCTGATCATTTCGGTACTTACCACCGCATTTCTGGCCATGTTTTTGCAGACAATGGATCAGATGGTCCTTTTGTTGTACGGAGCAACGCTGGTATACATTGTCTTGACGCAGCTATTATACAGAGCTATTTACAAGAAGGCATCCATTCTTCTTCTAAATAATATGTGTATGCTGATTACGATAGGTATTATTATCTTAACGAGACTGAATACTGCTTTAGCTATGAAACAGCTGGTTTTGGTTTCCGGTGCCACACTGCTTTCACTGCTTGTACCGGTAATCGTGCGTAAAGTCAAGATCATCCGGGATCTGACCTGGGTATATGCCATCGGAGGAATATTACTATTGCTGGCCGTACTGGTGCTGGCCAGCGTATCGGGCGGTGCCAAGCTTTCCATCACACTTACCGAAGGGGGGCCAACCTTCCAGTTTTCTGAATTTGTCAAGATAACCTATGTCTTTTGTCTGGCAGGACTGCTGCGAAAGACACCATCATTTCGCCAGATCGTAATCACGACAGGTGTGGCAGCCGCTCATGTACTGATTCTTGTGCTTTCTAAGGATCTGGGAACAGCGTTGGTGTTCTTTGTCGCCTATGTGGTTATGATCTATGTATCCACCAAAAAGATCCGTTATCCGCTGGCTGCACTGGGAGGCGGTTCCCTGGCCGCTGTGGGATCGTATTTTGCTTTAGCCCATGTGCGTGTCCGCGTGCAGGCATGGAAAGATCCTTTTGCAGATTATCAGCAGGGTGGATATCAGGTTGCGCAGGGACTTTTTGCTATTTGTGCCGGCGGATGGTTCGGCACCGGATTGTATGAAGGCGTGCCGGACACGATTCCGGTGGCCACACAGGATTTTATTTTTTCTGCCATCTGTGAGGAACTTGGGGGTATCTTTGCCATTTGTCTGATTCTGGTCTGCATGAGCTGCTTTTTAATGATCGTCAATATTTCCATGAGGCTTAGTAAACGATTCTACAAGCTGATTGCTCTTGGTTTAGGTACAGAATACGCATTTCAGGTATTCCTTACCATTGGCGGTAATATAAAGTTTATTCCGATGACGGGAATAACACTTCCGCTCGTGAGCTACGGCGGCAGCTCTATCATCTGTTCTGTTATGATGTTTGCCATCATTCAGGGACTGTATATTCTGCGCGAGGACGAATTTGAGGAGGAAGAACTTCGCCTGGCACGGGAAGAAGAAGCTGCTTATCAGGAACAGTTAAGGAAACATAACAGAGGTAAAAATAACTATGTCAATGAAACAACGCTCGAACAAAAAATCGAAGAAGAAACAGAAAAAAGTCTCAATTGGTAAGGAATACATTTTTATCTGCTATTTTTTTGTAATGATTTTTGTGGGCATGATCGGATATATGGTGTATTTTCACTTTAATATGTCCCGTGAATTTCAAAACAGTGCCTATAATACCAGGGCAAAATCAGCAGCAGAAAAGGTGATTCGGGGAGAAATTCTGGCAGCGGACGGAGAGGTGCTGGCCGAAACCAAGGTAGATTCCGATGGAACAGAGACAAGGGTGTATCCTTATGATGATCTGTTTGCTCATGTGGTGGGCTATACTTACCAGGGGGGAACAGGTCTGGAGTCAAGCCAGAATTATAACCTTTTGACTTCCGACGCATTTATCCTGGATCAGATCAAATGGGAGTTTCAGGATGTGAAAAAAAAGGGGGATAACGTGGTGACCACACTGGATGTGGATGTGCAGAAAGCGTTGTCTTCAGCGATAGGAGATTACAAAGGAGCTGGTGTTGTTATCGAAGCGGATACCGGAAAAGTTCTGGCTATGGTCAGCAAACCGGATTTTAACCCCAATACTGTAGAAAAGAAATATGAAAAACTGATTGCGGATGAGGATAATTCTCCTTTGCTGAATCGCGCGGCTTCCGGTCTTTATCCACCGGGTTCCACCTTTAAGATCGTGACTTCTTTGGCCTATTACCGACAGTATGGCAAGCCCACAGGATTCAGCTATGACTGCAATGGAGAAATTACCGTAGATGATCATACGATCCACTGTTATAAAAACGAAACCCATGGCATGCAGGATTTTACAGAGCTTTTTGCCAATTCCTGCAATGCGGGATTTGCTTCTGTGGGTCTGACCATCAAAAAAAATGAGTTTATGTCTGCAGCAGAAAGTCTGCTGTTTAATTCAGACCTGCCTTCACCGGTGCGATACAAATCCAGCAGGTTTACACTGAATAACGAATCCGGCACGGCACTTACCATGCAAACGTCCATCGGACAGGGCAATACACTGGTTACACCGTATCATATGTGTCTGATTACGGCGGCTATTGCCAATGACGGCGCATTAATGAAGCCATATCTGGTAGATCGTATAGAAAACGACAGTGGAACTGTGATCAAATCTTACGAACCAGCGTCCTACGGTCTTCTTATGGAAAAAGACGAGGCTTCTTTTCTGCAGGGACTGATGCGGGCAACTGTGGAAGAGGGAACCGGAAGTAAGTTAAATGGTGCCAGTTATACGGCTTATGGAAAAACCGGTACGGCAGACTTTGACTCCGACCACGGAAAACCTCATTCCTGGTTTGTGGGCTATGCGGAAAAAGACGGCAAAAAAATTGCGGTAAGTGTTATCGTAGAGGCATCCGGTGCCGGCAGCAAATATGCAGTACCGGCAGCTAAAAAAGCATTTGATGCATACTTTGAATAAAATGCGCCAAAACATATGTTGCAACGTGCACAAAAAAAGGGTATACTGGCTTTAGTAATTCACAACGCGAAGCAGGAGGACTGGCAATGATAGAAGCAGTGAGCTGTGGCGGGGTGGTAATATATCGAGGCAAAATACTTACTCTATACAAAAGCTATAAGAATAAGTATGATGGCTGGGTGCTTCCGAAAGGGACAGTAGAGGCAGGAGAAGAATACAAAGAAACTGCACTGCGGGAGGTCGCCGAAGAAAGCGGCGTACATGCATCCATTATCAAATACGTAGGAAAAAGTCAATATACCTTTTCTATTCCCGATGATGTGGTGGAAAAGGAAGTGCACTGGTATCTGATGATGGCTAACAGTTATTACAGCAAGCCGCAGAGAGAAGAATATTTCGTTGATTCGGGATATTACAAATTCCATGAAGCTTACCATCTTCTGAAGTTTTCCAATGAGCGCCAGATACTGGAGATGGCTTATCAGCAATATCTGGAGCTGAGACGCGCAAATCTTTGGGGAACTCGCAAATATTTCTGAACGAATCAAAAATTGGTCCACTGGACCAATTTTTGATATGCATGGCAACAAAAGGAGGGAGGTTATCTCTCTTTTTTTCTTCATATTCTATTATCAATGAAAGAATAATTATGGTAAAATGGTATAAATATCTGTATGTGGGATCGCGTATGGAGAAAAAGAAAAAACGCTGTATGTGCTGTATAGAAGAGGGACGTCGCTTAAATGGAATATATCTGGTTACCCTGTCTAACCGGGATGGTGACCAGCTGGAAATTATGGCAGCCAGAGAATTATATCAGCCGGTGCTAAAGGACAGGCTTTCATTGATTGTCGGACTGGCAGCAGATTACAGTGAAACCATGGACATCTTATATCAGATTATTGACGATGCGGAGGCAGCCGGCATGCGCGGACGTCTCAGGGCATTTATTGAAAAACAGGAAGGAATATAAAAACCTTATGCTGATGATCATATTGGGCATACTGAAAGTGATCGGTATACTGTTTCTGATCCTGCTGGGAATCATTCTGCTGCTTATCTTTCTGGTGTTGTTTTGCCCTGTTCGCTATGCGGGTGCTGCTGAAAAAGCAGAAGGGCAGCAGTTGAGGGCATCGGGGGATATTACCTGGCTGCTGCATTTACTTCATTTTCGTGTGACGGTTGAGGGAACACAGCCAGAGGTGTCTGTTCGTGTACTTGGAGTTTCTTTGGAAGGCTTTCGCAGGTTTGTGTCTTCTTTTCGAAGAAAACCTAAATCAGCAAAAACAAATACAGACAAATCTGCTGGCAAAAATAATGAAAAGGTCAACCGGACTTCTTCTGCTAAAGGAGAAATTACTGCAGATGGTAACACAAATACTGTTCAAAACAAAACTGAAATATCCATGGACAGTAAAGAATGTTCTGCGGTAAATGAAGAAACAATATATGCAGATGATGAGAATTGTTTTGCAAATGGAGAAACGCTTGCAGATATAAGCAAAAAAACTGATGAAAGTGATAAGAAAGATTTCTCAGACAAAACAGAGAAAACAATAAAAGATAAAGAAAACACTGATAAGAACAGTACTTCGCAAAATAAAAAAGCATCGGTTTTTGACAAATTATACTCGACTGCTGGAAAAATAATAAAACAGATCATATCTGTAGGCAGAAAGATCCTGGGTATTTTGAAAAAGATATTTCATCTGCCGGAACGTATTGTAAAAGGCATAAATAAAGGGATTTCTCAGGGGAAAGCTGTTGCAAAAAACGCAGCTGATCTGAAAGCCTTTGTCAGCACACAGGAATTTAAAGAGGCGATGGTGTTTGGTTTAGGCAGAATGATGCGGTTTTTGCATCATCTTCGCCCAAAAAAACTGACAGGAGACGTCGAGTTTGGATTTTCGGATCCTGCGGATACAGGAATGGCTTTGGCCGTGATTGCTCCGTTCTTTCCGTATTATGCAGATCACTTGCAGGTGGTTCCGGATTTTCAGGAAAAGAAATTATCATTCTCTTTAAAGTTTAAGGGCAGAATATATGGATGTATGCTGCTGTATTTGGCAGTACAGATATTGTTAGACCGCAATATTCGCATAGTCATAGGCAAAATCAGAAAAAGGAGGTCTGAATAATGGCAGACAACGGTTTTAAAAATACGGTGGATTCTTTATTTTCAGGAATGGACAGTTTTCTGTCCACCCGCACAGTGGTAGGGGATGCCATCACTGTTGGTGATGTAACCTTACTTCCTCTGGTGGATGTATCTTTTGGTGTCGGCGCAGGCGCTTTTGCTGACGGTTCCAAAAACAAAGCCGGCGGCGGTATCGGTGGTAAGATGAGTCCAAGCGCTATCCTGGTCATTGGTCCCAACGGAACCCGCCTTGTCAACGTAAGGAACCAGGATGCTCTGACAAAGATTCTGGATATGGTACCGGATCTGGCAGAGCGTTTCGTAGAGAAAGATTTTCCGGAAAGCAAAAAAGAAGAGAAAGCATCAGAAGAATAAATTCAGCATATCTATATGAGTAAGAAGGCAGTCATCAGGTGGCACATGAACCAGCTGTTGGGGTTTTTGTTTTTCTGGCTCGGTTTCGGTATGTTTATTCAGTTGTTTCTGCCGGACAAAATCTGGAATTTTGCCCTGTCGGCAGGACTGATGCTGATCGGTTATTACATTTTCTGTCAGGATAAATCGTAAGTGGAGGATAAAGTGCATGGAATATATTCTGGAGAACGATAAACTGAAAGCAACGTTTCGCAATAAAAGCGCGGAACTCATTTCTCTGATCCGTAAAGCAGATAATACAGAGCTGATGTGGAATGGAGATCCGAAGTACTGGGGATGGTCTTCACCGATTCTGTTTCCTTTTGTAGGAGCGGTAAAAAATGGTGAATACCGTTATCAGGACACGACATATAAGATCCGTCAGCACGGTTTTGCCAGAAATCAGGAGTTATCTGTGATCTCTCATAGTGATGACAGGATCACGTTCCTTCTGGAGCAGTCAGAAGAGACAAAAAAGCTGTATCCCTTTGATTTTCATCTGGAAATCAGCTATGAATTAGAGGATAACACTCTGAGCGTTTGCTGGAAAGTTGTAAATCCGTCAGAAAATAAGATGTATTTTTCTATTGGGGCCCATCCCGCATTTATGTGTCCTCTCAAAGACGGCGAGAAGCAGTGGGATGGTTACCTGTGTTTTCCGGATGCCGAGGGAGACGCACTGGCTTACAAGCTGATCGATCTGTCCAAAAACTGCATTGCTCCGGAACTGCACGAGCTTCCGCTGGAAGGGCGAAAAGCTCATATCACAGAGCATATGTTTGATAACGATGCTCTGATCATCGAGAACAGACAGGCTGGTATGCTTGGTCTTGCCGGCAGTGATGGACAGCCGTATGTGATGCTGACCTTTGACGCTCCGCTTTTTGGCATCTGGTCTCCTGCAGGAAAGAATGCTCCGTTTATCTGTCTGGAACCCTGGTATGGCAGAAGTGATGCTGTGGACTTTAACGGCACACTGGAGAACAGAGAGTACGAACAGTGTCTGGATGGTGGACAGAGCTTTGAAACTTCTTATCAGATCACGGTGTGCAGCTGATAATTAAGCGTTTGACATATATAGAGTTAGCTATTATAATAATGATATATGTTAACAGATATTTTGTTTATATATAAGGGGATGAACACAGATGGCTTGTGAAACAATAACTCTTCAGCTGGCCAAGCAGCTTATGGAAATTATCGAAAAACGTGCCGAAGCGGTGGGATTAAAGGCTGTCATTGCTCTTTGCAATGCTCACGGTAATCCGATTGCCGTACATTGTATGGACGACGCTTTTTTAGTCAGCTATGATGTAGCCACCAAGAAAGCATATACATCTGTAGCAGTAAAGATGTCCACCATGGAGCTTTCCAAAATAGCTCAGCCCGGTCAGACATTCTATGGTGTTGACAAGCTGGACGGCGGTAAGATTATTATCTTTGGCGGTGGTATTCCGTTAAAAGTAGATGGTAAGATCGTTGGCGGTCTGGGAATCAGCGGCGGTACAGGAGAGCAGGATCATGATCTGGCAGTATTCGGAGAAGCTGCTTTTCAGGAACTGATCAGGTTGTTATAATAGATATTTCCAGTATGGTGGATGAATTTCTTTCAAAGCTATTGTTATTACATAATTGAATTTGTTGCTTTTGTATTGTAATAAAGGAAGGGAAGCAAAATCCGGTCTGTTTTCTGACAGGCCGGATTTTTGTGCCGGAAGCCCGGATAAAGGGCAGAAAAAAAGCAGCATCGAAATGCTGCTTTCAAACTTTTCTGATTAAGCTCTCTCAACTGCACCGGATCTTAAACAAGAAGTGCAGACATGAATTCTCTTAACTGTGCCGTTAACGTTAGCTTTAACGGTTTTGATGTTGGATTTCCACATTTTGTTGGATCTTCTATGAGAATGGCTCACATTGCATCCGAAGTGGGCGCCTTTTTCACAAATTGCACATTTTGCCATGGTAAACACCTCCTTGACATATACTAGTCTGAACACAGACCTGCAACATAAGTTATTCTATCAGAAGAAAAATGAATTTGCAAGAGAAAATTTCAGTTTTTAACAAATTATTATTTCCTTTTTGCGGGAAACAGGGTATAATAACCACAGTTATTTTGAAACTAAAAAAATGACAACCTATGGAGGAAACGATATGAAAGGTCATATGAGTACAGATTTGGGCCAGATTACCATTGATTCCGATGTCATCGCTGCGTATGCCGGCAGTGTTGCTATGGAAGTTTTCGGTATCGTAGGTATGGCTGCCATCAGCGTAAAAGATGGTGTGTTTAAACTTCTGAAAAAAGAGAGTCTACGCCGCGGTGTAAATGCCACTGTAACGGACAATAAGATTTCCCTGGCATTTCACGTCATCGTTGCCTATGGCGTCAGCATCAGCGCAGTTGCTGACAACCTGATGGACAGCGTGAAACACAAAGTAGAAGAATTCACCGGTATGGAAGTGGAACATATTGATGTCCTCGTGGAAGGCATCCGTGTGATAGATTGATATTTAAGGAGGACGCTTTATGTCTGCAAATACAATAGATGCGCAGATGCTGGCCCGGATGTTCCTTTCCGGTGCCAGAAATCTGGAAAATAAAAAGGATTGGATCAACGAGCTGAATGTTTTCCCCGTACCGGATGGTGATACTGGTACCAACATGACCATGACGATTCTTTCGGCAGTGGGTGAAATCGAGAAATTGTCTGAGATCACTATGCCGACAGTATGCAAGGCCATGTCATCCGGTTCCCTGCGCGGCGCGCGCGGTAACTCCGGTGTTATCCTGTCTCAGCTGTTCCGTGGTTTTACAAAGTCAGTTAAAGATAAAGAAGAACTTGGTATTCAGGAAGTTGCTGCCGGTATTGAAAAAGCCTGTGAGACAGCTTACAAAGCTGTTATGAAACCGAAGGAAGGTACGATTCTTACGGTTGCCAGAGGCATGGCAGAAAAAGCTCGTGAGCTGGCTATTTTATCTGAGACAGAAGAGCTTGCCATGGAAGATTTCCTGAAACAGATCGTGGACGAAGGCTACGCTACACTGGAAAAAACCCCGGATATGCTGCCGGTTCTGAAGGAAGCCGGTGTAGTGGATTCCGGTGGGCAGGGTCTGATGTGCATCATGGAAGGTGCTTATCTTGCTTTTATCGGTCAGGAAGTTACAGCCGGAGGCGAAGAAGGTCAGCCAGAGGTATTAAAATACAGCTACTGTGTAGCATTTAAAATTCGTCCGGCAGGACCGCTGGCACCTGAATCTGTTAAAGAAGTCAAGGATTACATGACCTCGCTCGGTGAGGCAGTGATCTATCAGACGGATTCCGGAAAGCTTCGCATTCATATGCATACCAACGATCCGGGCCTTGCTATTACCAAAGCACTGAATTATGGTTCACTCAGTTCTGTTTCCGTCAGCAATATGCATCTTGATTCCGAGGCGGAGCGTAAGGAAGATGCTGAGATTATGGCTGAATTGATGGCAAAGGCCGCGGCGAAAGAGGCTGCACAGGCTTCGGTAGAGAATAAACCGGTTGGATTTATCTCTGTTTCTGTCGGCGAAGGTATGGCTAACATTTTCCGTGAGCTTGGCGTGGATTATCTGATCGAGGGTGGTCAGACCATGAATCCGAGTACAGAAGATATGCTCAATGCCATTAATCAGGTGCATGCGGATACGATCTTTATCCTTCCGAACAACAAGAATATCGTTATGGCAGCTAATCAGGCCCGTGATCTTACAGAGGATAAGCAGATCATTGTTATTCCGACAAAGACGATTCCGCAGGGGCTTAGCGCTTTGATCGGTTATGTTCCGGAGATGAGTGTGGAAGAGAATGAGGAAAGCATGAAAGAGGCCATGTCTCTGGTGAAAACTGCGCAGATCACTTATGCTGTTCGTGATACAAAGATCGACGATAAAGAGATCCATGAAAACGATATCATGGCTGTGGGTGACAGCGGCATTCTGGCTGTGGGCACGGCTATTGATACGGTAGCTGTAGAGGCTGTGGATGAGATGGCAGATGAGGATACGGAGTTGATCAGCATTTATTATGGTGCAGAGTATACAGAAGAGGCTGCTAATGAACTGGCAGCTCAGCTGGAGGAGAAGTATCCGGATTGTGATATTGAGGTTAATGCGGGTGGTCAGCCGATCTATTACTGCATTATATCTGTAGAATAAAATGTTGAAGAATTATTAGGGTGTGTGGCTGTCTGCACCCTCCGACAGGCATATAATTATATAATCTCGTGCTCCTACTGCGCTCGCTCCGAGCCTGTAGTCTCGGAGTCGTGCTCGTTAAAGTCGCTCGATATTATATAATTATATGCCTGTCAGAGGGCGCAGACAGCTATTTACTTTGTTGGGAGAAGGAAAGTATGGATGAGAGGGAGCCGCTGCGTTCTTTGAAGGGCGTGGGGGAGAAGACGGATAAGTTGTTTGGGAAGCTGGGGCTTCGAACGGTGGGGGATCTTTTGCATTATTATCCCCGGGAATATGATCTGTATGATCATCCGGTGGCTGTGGGAGCTTGCAAGGTTGGACAGAAAGCAGCAGTACAGGCGGTGATCACGAACACGGTGGAGATGCGGGCGGTGAAGAAGCTGACGGTGTTGACAACGACGGTGCAGGATGTTACAGGGAAGCTGGTGCTGACTTGGTTCAATATGCCTTTTCTTCGTTCTACGCTGAAACGGGGTGCTGTTTTTGTGTTTCGCGGACGGGTGGTGATGAAAAATAACCGTTTGACCATGGAACAGCCGGAAATATTTACGCTGGCCAAATATGATGAGGTCTGTGAGACGATGCAGCCCATGTACAGTCTTACCTCCGGTTTATCGAATAAAACCGTGGCTAAGATGGTCAGAAGTGCTCTGGATCAGACGGCTCTTACGGACTGGATACCGGAGGGGGTAAAACAGCCGCATGGATTTGTTTCTCTTCGCCGGGCTATGGAGGATATTCATTTTCCGAAAAATCAGCAGGTGTTTCTGGAGGCGAGAAAGAGACTGGCTTTTGAGGAATTCTTTTTGTTCATTCTCTGCATGCAGAAGCTCAAAAATGGTCAGGAGGATACGGCAAATCATTATCCGATGAAAGCGGGCTGGAAGACAGAGGAGGTTATGGATTCTCTGCCCTATCAGTTGACCAATGCCCAGCTGCGGGTATGGAATGAGATGGAGAAGGATCTGGCATCAGACCGTCTGATGAACCGTCTGATCCAGGGAGATGTAGGAAGCGGAAAAACGATACTGGCTTTTCTGGCCATGATCATGGCGGCGGAAAACGGGTATCAGAGTGCGCTGATGGCGCCTACGGAGGTGTTGGCACGTCAGCATTACGAGGATATGCAAAAACTTTTGCAAGAAAACGATATGGATCCTGAGAGTGTAGTTTTACTGACCGGTTCCTGCAGTGCAAAAGAGAAAAGGGCTGCAAAGGAGGCTCTGCTGCTGGGAAACGCCAGTTTTGCCATTGGTACGCATGCCCTGATCCAGGACTCGGTGGAGTATAAGAGTCTAGGGCTTGTGATCACGGATGAACAGCATCGGTTTGGTGTCAGACAGAGAGAGGCTCTGTCGACCAAAGGATTTAAGCCAAATATTGCGGTCATGAGTGCGACACCGATTCCCCGTACCCTTGCCATGATTTTATATGGTGATCTGGATATTTCCGTAGTAGACGAAAAGCCTGCCAGACGTCTTCCTATCAAAAATTGTGTAGTAAATACCTCTTATCGTCAGACAGCGTATCGATTTATTGAAAAAGAACTGCAGGCTGGTCATCAGGCCTATATCATCTGTCCGATGGTGGAAGCCAGCGAAGAGATCGAGGCGGAAAATGTAGTAGATTATGCTGCGTCATGTGAGAAAATATTTCACAACTACAAAGTGGGACTTTTGCATGGACGGATGCGGCCGGCGGATAAAGATGCTGTTATGGCGGATTTTGCGGCGGGCATCATACATGTGCTGGTATCCACCACTGTAGTGGAAGTCGGCGTCAATGTGCCAAATGCCACTGTTATGATGGTGGAGAATGCAGAGCGTTTTGGTCTGGCTCAGCTTCATCAGCTCAGAGGGCGTGTTGGCCGCGGAAAAGATCAGTCTTACTGTATTTTCATTAGTCAGGACGATAAAGAAGAGACTGTAAAGCGCCTGGATATTCTGAACAAAACCAACGATGGCTTTGTTATTGCAGATGAAGATATGAAACTTCGCGGACCGGGAGATTTTTTCGGTATACGCCAGAGCGGTCTGATGGATTTTGCTATCGGAGATATTTACAGAGATGCTGCGCTTTTAAAAGAAGCGGCAAAAGACGCAGGAGAGCTCCTGCAAAGAGATCCTTTGCTTGAAAGAGACGATCACAGACTGCTTAGAGAGCGGGTGCATGATTTTATGACGAGAAAGCTGCAGTATGTAGTGCTGTAGTCAAAGCCGCTGACAAGTGCGCCGCTAAACAGGTGCGTAAACAAGCTGTGAAATATGTCTATAATTTCTCGTGATATTTCAGCAAATCGCAAGATACTTTTTTCTGCCAGGCAGCCCTTCGCGATGGTATAATAAACCCAGTAAACAGCTTTGCAAGACAATACCGGCAAGGCGTAAAGGAGGGCATCTATGGAATCCATGCACAAAATCTACTCTGACAGAGACGAACAAATTCATCTGAAAATCCTTCCGGGCCATTTTGTTACGACCCAGTCTCATGTTACACATTATCTGGATATGACGACGAACAAATCCCGCTGCTCTGAGGCACAGAGAATTGCAGATGTGCTGGCTTCTGCCTATGGTTCATCGACACTGATCGATTCCATCGTGTGTCTTGACTCTACAGAAGTTATCGGCTCATTCCTCTCTGAGAAGCTGACAAGAAGCGGCGTAATTTCTATGAATGCGCATCATACCATGTATATCGTATCTCCTGAGATCGTGCAGAATGGACAGCTTGTTTTTCGGGATAATAATCAGTTTATGATCCGGGATAAGAATATTCTGATTCTTGCCGGTTCCATTACAACGGGTAATACATTGACAAACACCATCAACAGTCTGCTGTACTATGGCGGTCATATTACCGGTGTGGCAGCAATCTTCAGTGCGGTAAGTAAGGTGGCAGACATGCCGATCCATTCCGTGTTTTCCGGAAAGGATATTCCGGGGTATATGACCTACAGCAGCCATAACTGCCCTCTGTGTAAACGGGGAGTTAAGGTGGATGGTATCGTCAGTGGATTTGGCTATTCCAAACTGTAAGTCGATTTGAAGGTGTATATGGGCTGCAGCAGGCTGATGATCTGCTGCAGCCCATTTTCTGCTTGTCTTTCTCTGATGCAAAGAAAAAAGTAGCCACAGATGACATAATATGGTATAGTTTAAAAATATTACGGAAAGGAAGAGCATAGATATGAAGAAAAAGAAAATGTATGTTATGTTCAGCTTACTCTTGCTTGTTCTGACTCTGGGGCTTTTCAGCCCTTCGCCCGTGTATGCTGCTAAAAAGACGGCGAGCAAATATACGATTTATGTAAATCGCAAAACAAACCTTGTCAATGTGGTGGATACAAAGAGCAAAAAAGTCGTTCGCGCCATGTATTGTTCCACCGGCAAAAACAATCGTACCATCACGGGCACCTATACTACAAAAGCAAGATATCGCTGGAGATATCTGAAAGGAAACGTATATGGGCAGTATGCCACACGGATCCATGGTTCGTATCTGTTTCACTCCGTCCCATACTACAAGAAAAATGTGACGAAAGTAGAAACAGCAGAGTACAATAAGCTGGGGGAACAGGCATCTCTTGGCTGTGTCCGTCTGACAGTGGCCGATGCAAAATGGATCTACGATAAATGCCGTATTGGCACAAAAGTCGTTATTAACGATAAAAAAGAACTGCAAAAGCCAAAATATCTTCCCATCAAGATTTCCACAAAGAATAAAGCGGGCTGGGATCCCACGGATCCAAACAAAAAGAATCCGTATTACCCCAGAATTGCTGTAAAAAAAGGACAGCAAAAGATAACGAAAGGAAGCAGTTTTGACCCATTCTCTGCAGTCACAGTCACTTCAAAAACTTCTTCGGAGGCTGAACTTCGGGAGAATCTGTCCGTAAAAGGCAAGGTCAATACAAAGAAGAACGGCAAATACAGCCTGACCTATTCGGTGAAGGATCCGCGAACGGAACTCGTTACGACCAAAAAGATAACGTTTACGGTTACTTCGAACAATACATAAGATGATGATCATTTATAAGTCCAAAAGAAAGAGAGAACTAACCATTGAACTTGATACTTTCCCTCAATGAGGCAGTTAACAATTTTGTCTGGGGCGTCCCCGCCATGATCTGTATCATTGGCGTAGGTCTTTTTCTCAGCATAAAAACAGGATTCATACAGCTTAGAAAATTCGGTTATGCCATGAAATGCACGATCGGCCGGATTTTTTCCAAAAAAGAAGCTTCTGACGGCTCCGTCACTCCGTTTCAGGCCGTATGTACGGCGCTGGCGGCTACCGTAGGTACCGGCAACATTGCCGGTGTAGCGGGAGCTATTGCTATTGGCGGTCCCGGAGCCGTGTTCTGGATGTGGTGCAGTGCGTTTCTCGGCATGTGTACCAAATTTTCAGAAGTTACTCTGGCCGTACATTTCCGGGAGAAAAACAGTGACGGCGACTGGGTCGGCGGTCCCATGTACTATATTAAAAACGGTCTGAAAAAGAACTGGCATTTTCTGGCTGTAATCTATGCGGTTCTTGGCGTGCTGGCTGTGTTTGGTACAGGTAATGCGACACAGGTCAACACGATCGTTACGGCCATTGACAGCGTACTTGCAAACTTCAATATTTGTCCTCCGGAATATTACGGACACATCAATCTTGTCATCGGCATCCTGATCGCTTTGCTTGTAGCTCTTATTCTGGTAGGAGGTCTGAAACGTATCGGAACGGTTACAGAGAAACTGGTGCCATTTATGGCAGTTATGTATGTGATTCTTGCACTGGGCGTTCTGGCTGTAAACTTTCGCCAGATTCCGGCTGCTTTTTCTCAGATTTTTGTGAGCGCGTTTCATCCTCAGGCAGTAACCGGCGGTATTGTGGGCAGTATGTTTATGGGAATGAAAAAAGGTGTGTCCCGCGGTATTTTCTCTAACGAGGCCGGTCTTGGTACAGGATCTATCGCTCATGCAGCTTCGGATATCAAAGAGCCGGTGCAGCAGGGATTTTTTGGTATCTTTGAAGTGTTTATGGATACCATCGTCATCTGTACACTTACCGCTCTCGTTATCTTGACCAGCGGTGTAAATATCACGTTTGGTCAGGCGGCAGGCGCAGAGCTTACCATCAGCGGATTTACCGCAACGTATGGTGGATGGGTTTCTCTGTTAACTGCCATCGCCATGTGTTGTTTCGCACTTTCTACGATCATTGGCTGGGGGCTTTACGGCACCCGCTGCATCGAGTATTTATTTGGAACTAAAGTAAATAAAGGTTTTATGCTGGTGTATTCCTTTATTGCTATTGTAGGTGCCACAACAAATCTTGCGGTGATCTGGGGAATTTCCGAAACCTTTAACGGACTTATGGTCATTCCCAACCTGATTGCTCTGTTTTTACTTTCCGGAAAAGTAAAAGGACTGGCAGAAGATTATTTTTCAAGACACAAACAGAATTAGAAGAACAGAAACTATCCGGCGTATCATGTATTGACCCGCGCGACAACAAAAGGAACTACTGCAGACTGAAAGCTGCAGCAGTTCCTTTTGCCTTTTAGAAAAGACAGCCGGATTTTACATCTGGTGACCGTTAGTCATCTGTCTTTCCTGGGCCTCGATCATTTTTTTGACCATATAGCCGCCTACGGAACCGTTTTCTTTGGAAGTCAGGTTTCCGTTGTAACCGTCGGAGAGCGGTACACCCAGCTCACTTGCCACCTCAAATTTGAAACGGTCCATTGCTCCCTTTGCTTCAGGTACAGCGGTTGTACTGGAAGATCTGTTTGCCATAATGAATTGCCTCCTTATTTGATTGGTTTGACTTGTTACGCTCATAGTATCTGCAAATGCTGACGATTTACTCTGGAAAGTTCTGAGAATATTCGGATTAAAAAACATGAATTTGGTGAAAATGTACATTTTTTTAAAATATATTGCAATTATTTGTATGATTTGTTATCATACTAATATGGTAGTATAATATTTTAGGAGGCGAAAAATGAATATAGGATTTATCGCTCATAACAGTAAAAAGAGTCTGATCGAGGACTTTTGCATTGCATATAAAGGAATACTTGCGAAGCATCAGGTATATGCCACCGGCACTACCGGAAGACGTATTGAAGAAGTTACAAATCTTCATGTGCATAAATTTCTGGCTGGTTCCGTTGGCGGTGATAAGCAGTTTATGGAAATGATTGCCCGCGGTGACATGGATCTTGTGATCTTTTTCTATAATCCATCGATGATCGATCCTAAAGAACCGGATGTTTTTGAAATTACCAGATGCTGCGATCAGTACAATATTCCTGTTGCTACGAACATTGCCACTGCTGAATCTTTGATTCTTGGTCTGGACCGCGGTGATCTGGACTGGCGTTTGCATCTTATATGACAGAATGGAGTAAAACATGAGAGTAATTGCAGGGAAATGCAGAAGTCTCCCTCTGAAGACACTCGAAGGTCTGGAAACCAGGCCTACGACAGATCGGACGAAGGAGACTTTATTTAATGTCCTTCAGCCATGGATCCCGGGCTGCCGTTTTCTGGATCTTTTTTCCGGAAGCGGAAGTATTGGCATAGAAGCTTTAAGCCGTGGTGCGGTGGAGGCTGTTTTTGTGGAACAGTCGCGCAAAGCAACAGCTGTTATCCGGGACAATCTTCAATTCACAAAACTTATGCCAGAGGCTGTGGTCATGCAGGATTCTGTCCTTCATGCGCTGAGTATTCTGTCGGGAAAAGGAGAGGTTTTTGATTGTGTTTTCATGGATCCTCCCTATAACCACGAGCTGGAAAAAGAAGTCCTGACGTATCTGAGCAGCCATCGTCTTCTCAGGGAAGGTGGTATCGTTGTCGTTGAAGCTTCTCTGCATACGGATCTTTCTTATGCTGCAGAGCTCGGTTTCACTATGGTACGTGAAAAATTATACAAAACAAACAAACATGTCTTTTATCAATGGGAAAAGTAAGCTGCTGCAGCGTTTAAAACTCCGGAGATTCCGTGAAAATCATGAAATCAGCCATTGTGTTCTGGCGGGATACGTGCTAATATTGTACCGAATGGGAGTAAAAAATGCTTTACATCAGATAAATAAGGAGAAAATGATATGAGCAGTAGAATTGAACAGATTATTGAGGAAATCGAAGAGTACGTAGAGAGCTGTAAATACCAGCCGCTGTCTACGACAAAAATCGTTGTGAATAAAGAAGAATTAGAGGAGCTTCTGCGTGAGCTTCGCCTGAAAACTCCGGATGAGATCAAGAGATATCAGAAGATCATCAGCAATAAGGATGCCATTCTGGCGGATGCTCAGGCTAAAGCGGATTCCATTATTGCGGAAGCTGAGGCTACAGCACAGGAGATGGTCAGTCAGCATGAAGTTATGCAGAGAGCCTATGCCCAGGCCAACGAGACGGTAAACCAGGCCAATGCCCAGGCACAGAGCATTCTTGACGCGGCAACCACAGATTCTAACAATATTCGTTTGTCTGCTATCAGCTATACCGATGACATGCTGGCCAACATGGCGCAGATCATGGAAAGTACACTGACAGATGTGGGAGAAAAATACAGTCTTTTTGCTAACTCTCTGAAAAGCTGCTACGACGTAGTTAAGAAAAACCGCAGTGAGCTGGCTCCGCAGGTTTCTCAGATGCAGGAAGCTGAAGTCAGTGACGAAGAATTAGAGTACGAAGAGGAAGAATAATCCTGTCAGCAGACCGGTCAGTACTGCCTGACTGGCCTTAGCGATAAAACACAGGTGTACAGGTAATTCTGTTCCTTTCAGCATACTTGTAACCTGCATCAGGCTGCTCATGCCGCCAAATGCACATAGGCTATTGATGACTATACCTTTTAAGAGGGCAGGCATGGTGCAGACTTTCAGCTGACCTATGCCGGTGGTGATTTCCAAAAGAGCCACCAGAATACCGCTTTCTATGGCGGACAGGTGTATCAGCCTCTGCAAAACAGCTGCCAGGACAGAGAAAAGCAGGATATATCCGCCAATGCGCATAAGTGTATCCAGACTGTTCATTATGGAGGTGTCCAGATTTTCGCTCAGGCAGAAAGTCTGTGAAGCCTCCTTTTTTTCTGTGCAGTCAAGCTCACTGGACGTATAGCCCTGTGCAGACAGGAGGGGCATCTGTCCTTTGAAGGGAAAAATCCATCGTCCGACAAACCACAGAAGAAACACACTCATATAATAGGATAGAACCATGATCCTGCGCATACCAGGCTCAGGAAAAAGATCCGCAAATACAAATTCTATGAGAAAAGCCGGAGACAGCTGATTACAGAAGATCAGCAGAAAACGCGCTTCATATTCTGTGATCTTACGGCGGACAAGAAAATCGTGCACCATTTTTGCACCCATGGGAATGCCGCACAGCAGTCCCAGCAAAGCGATATACCAGCCGCAGCCGGACAGGTGACTTAACCTTCCAATCTCAGAATCTCCAGACCCTTCTGCCTTTTTCCATATGCCGCTGTTTAGGCAAAGCTGTGACAGAATCATACAGGGCCAGAGTGCCGGGAGTACCTGATTGAACCATAACAGGAGTCCATTTTTCGCACCTTTCAGAGAAGTCTGCGGAAAAAGAAGAAGAAAAATCAGCAGTAGCAAGGGAAGCAGAACAGGTAATTTTTTTTTCATGATCACGGTTTTTGTTTTATATGTATGTACCCGTAAAGCCAGATAGTCCATAATCTGTTTTATAAAAAAAGGTTCTAAAGACCGGGGCAAAAGCATATGGTTTATTTTGGATGCAGCTTATGCTATAATATTATAGCTGTATCAAATTGAAAGAAATGAGGCAATGCATCTATGGAAATACAGCTCTGGCGGCAGATTTTATGCCCGTATGAACTGGCAGTAAAGGAACTGACAGTCAAATTTAATCATTTGATCAAAGAACATCACGAGAAGGATCTGTATTCGCCCATTACGCAGGTGATGGGGCGGGTAAAATCCGTAACCAGTATTTTGGATAAATTGCAGAGAAAAAACATTCCATTGGATAAACTGGAAGAGGAGATTGACGATATTGCCGGGATTCGTATCATCTGTCAGTTTGTAGAGGATATCGCTAAAGTAGAAGAACTGATCCGGGGACGCAGTGATATGGAGATCGTTAGTGTTAAAGATTATATTCACCATATCAAACCCAGCGGTTACCGCAGCTATCATCTGATCATCGCATATACGGTAGAAACTCTGCAGGGTCCGAAGAAAATCCACGCAGAAATACAGATTCGTACCATGGCCATGGATTTCTGGTCTACAATTGAGCATTCTCTTCAATATAAATATAAAGCCAATATGCCGGAACATATCCGCAAACGGCTGAGCAATGCGGCAGATGCCATTGTAGCTCTGGACCATGAGATGTCTTCTGTACGCAGCGATATCATGGACGCACAGAATTCTTCCATGACAAATTTAAAACTGGTGGAAGATATCCTGAATAACATAGAAAATCTGTACCGTGTATCCAACAAGCGGGAGGTAAGCAAAATCCAGGATGAATTTTATCGGATCTATCAAATGAACGATATGGAGCAGCTAAAGCATTTTCACCGTCAGCTGGATATTATTTCTGAAGGATACCGCGCCCAGGCGGTAACTACTGACTTTGAAGAGTAAACATCAATCTGTTTTATGACAAATGAGGTGCTAATGAATCTGAATTTACCGGATAAATTTCAACAGTCCATGCGTGAATTGCTGGGTGCAGAAATGTACCCGGCGTTTTTGGCGTCCTATGAGCGACCGGTACGGGCAGGGCTTCGCGTTAATACGTCCAAAGTCACACCGGAAGCCTTTAAAAAAACTTCTTCTTTTCATCTGGAGTCCATTCCCTGGATCGGTAATGGCTTTTATTATGAAGACGAAGATACGGTTTCAAAACATCCCTGGTATTATGCCGGGCTATACTATATGCAGGAACCCAGTGCTATGACACCTGCCAGTCTGCTGCCTGTGCAGGAGGGTGATCTGGTTCTGGATCTCTGCGCTGCTCCCGGAGGAAAAGCCACAGAACTCGGAGCAAAGCTTCAGGGAAGCGGATTTCTTCTGGCAAATGATATCAGTACTTCCCGGGCCAGAGCACTGCTTCGCAATCTGGAGCGCTTTGGTATTGCCAATATGGCTGTATGCAGCGAAGATCCTGAACACCTGGTGCAGGTATTTCCGGAAACTTTTGATAAGATTCTGGTGGATGCTCCCTGCTCGGGGGAAGGAATGTTCCATAAAGAGCCGCAGATGATGAAGTTCTGGGAGGATCATGGGCCTGCGTATTACTGTGAGATTCAGAAAAAACTGATCCTGCAGGCTGCGGATATGTTAAAACCCGGAGGTATGCTGGTATATTCCACCTGTACCTTTGATCCATTAGAAAACGAAGGCACACTTTCCTGGCTTCTTCAGAACCGCCCGGAGTTTCATCTTATGAAGATTCCCCGAAGATATGAGGGCTTTTCCTGTGGACTTTCTCCTTTTGAAGATGCCGTACGGATCTTTCCGCAGAACATGGATGGAGAAGGGCATTTTGCAGCGCTTTTACAAAAAGGCAGCACTTGCGCAAAAAATGATTCTCATCATAGCGGTATGTCCGTTCGCCAGCGCTTCGAGCTTCCTGCTGCTGCCGGGGAATTTTTGCAGCCGATTGCCGAAGCAAAATGTTTTCCAAAAGTCGGAGAATGGATGCTTAAAGAAGAAAGACTGTATTATCTTCCAAGGCAGCCCATCACTTCCCAGAAACTTCGTTTTCTTCGCACGGGACTTCTGGTGGGAGAATGCAAAAAAAACCGGTTTGAGCCCTCTCAGGCGCTGGCTATGGCCCTTTCACAGGAAGAATTTCCCCTGTCTCTTTCTTTATCTTGTGACGATGAGAGAACGATTCGTTATCTGAAAGGAGAGACCATCGATGCTTTGGAAATGGGGCAAAAAAAAGGCTGGCTTCTTGTATGCGCGGATGGCTATCCTCTTGGCTTTGGCAAACTGGACAGAGGCCGGATCAAAAATAAATACAACGCAGGCTGGCGTATGCTCTAGGAGGGATTATGCTGCTGAGACTGGATAAATATCTGGCTGATCTGTCGGTAGATACACGATCAAAAGTTAAGCTTCTGATCCGCAAGGGCAGAGTCAGAGTCAATGAACAAATCGCAAAAAGACCGGAAACGAAGATAGATACCGATGCGGACACAGTAACCGTGGATGGCCGCATCCTTGTCTACCATCCTTTTGAGTATTATATGCTGAACAAACCGGCCGGTGTACTGTCTGCGGCCCGGGACAAAAAACAGCCGACGGTTCTCGATCTGATTGAAAGTGACCGCAAAGATTTATTTCCGGTAGGACGTCTGGATAAGGATACGGTAGGATTACTTTTGATCTGCAATGACGGCCGGCTTTCGCATGATCTGTTGTCTCCATCCCACCATGTAAACAAGACTTACGAGGTACGACTGGACGCAGCTCTTTCCCCGGAAGATATTGCTGCCCTGGAGACGGGAATTGATATAGGGGATACGTCGAAAACTCTTCCGGCTGTAATAGATACGCCATATGAAGATACCACACATGTAAACATTACGATACATGAGGGACGTTTTCACCAGGTAAAACGTATGTTTCTGGCAAGGGGCAAAACGGTGCTCTTTCTGAAACGACTGTCTATGGGCTCTCTTGTACTTGATCCCACACTTTCAGAAGGATCATACCGAACCTTAACAGAGGCAGAAATACAGCAGTTGACTGCGCTAACAGAACGAAATAAGGGGTAGTATGTCAGGATTTTTACCGATCAATCGAAAAGAAATGAAAGAACGAGGCTGGGCACAGCCGGATTTTGTATATGTTGTGGGTGATGCCTATGTAGATCACAGTTCCTTTGGTTCTGCGATCATTGGCCGTCTTCTGGAAGCCCACGGCTATAAAGTGGCTATGCTGTGTCAGCCGGACTGGAAGGACGAAAAGAGTATCCGTGAATTTGGAGAACCAAGACTTGCCTTTCTTGTCTCGGCCGGAAACATGGATTCTATGGTCAATCACTACAGTGTATCAAAAAAACACCGCCTGACAGATGCTTATTCTCCCGGAGGAAAGACAGGATGCCGACCGGATCGTGCCGTGACGGTCTACAGTAACCTGATTCGGCGGACTTATAAACATACGCCAATTATTCTTGGTGGTATTGAGGCCAGCCTTCGCCGGCTTTCGCATTATGATTACTGGAGTGACAAGGTGCGCCGCTCTGTACTGATCGATTCCGGTGCTGACCTGATTTCGTACGGCATGGGAGAACATTCCATAATAGAGATCGCAGAGGCTTTGGACAGTGGTCTGTCCATAGAGGATATCACGTTTATCAGAGGCACGGTTTACAGGACAAAGACGCTGGAAAATTTGTCAGAGTATATTCTCCTGCCTTCTTTTGAAAAGACAGAAACGGATAAAAGAGCCTATGCGGAAAGTTTTCGCATCCAGCATGAAAATACCGATGCCATCACAGCAAAGGTACTGGTGGAAGATAACTCCACAAGAGGTTATGTGGTCGTTAACCCACCGGCCCTGCCGCTTACGGTACAGGAAATGGATGATGTATACGATTTGCCATACCAGAGAGCCTGGCATCCGGTTTATGACAAGGATGGCGGCATACCCGCGTTTTCAGAGATAAAATACAGTATTACCAATAACAGAGGATGCTTTGGCGGCTGTAATTTCTGTGCGCTGACCTATCATCAGGGACGTACAGTACAGGTGCGAAGCCATGCTTCCATGCTCAGGGAAGCACAGCTTTTTACCACAGAAAAGGATTTCAAAGGAAATATTCACGATGTGGGCGGCCCTACAGCAGATTTTCGCATGCCTTCCTGTGAAAAGCAGCTGACAAAAGGCGTCTGTGCCCATAAACAGTGTCTGTTTCCCAAACCCTGCAGGAATCTTAAAGTAGACCACAGCGATTATCTGAATCTTCTTCGCAAGATGAAAGCTATTCCTGGTGTCAAAAAGATCTTCGTTCGTTCCGGCATACGTTTTGATTATCTGATGGCAGACAATGATCGCAGTTTTTTTAAGGAACTGGTGAGAGACCATGTCAGCGGTCAGCTTAGAGTAGCGCCAGAGCATGTATCTGATCAGGTGCTTTCGTGCATGGGAAAACCCAGACATGCGGTTTACGAGAATTTTTTGAAGGAATTTGATAAAATTACCAAAGCCTGCCATAAAGAACAGTATGCCATACCATATTTCATGTCCTCGCATCCGGGCTGCGGCTTGAAGGAGGCTGTTGAACTGGCAGAATATATCCGTGATCTTGGCTATACACCGGAACAGGTGCAGGATTTTTATCCTACACCGGCCACAGTATCCACATGCATGTACTACACAGGGCTGAATCCGCTGACGATGGAGCCTGTCTATGTACCAAAGAATCCGCACGAAAAAGCCATGCAGCGTGCTCTGATCCAGTTTAAGGATCCAAAGAACTATGATCTGGTCAAAGAAGCTCTTTGCAAAGCAGGACGGACAGATCTGATTGGTTTTGGAAAGGAATGTCTGATTCCTCCGAGAAAAATTGCCGGCAAAAAAACTGCCGCGCAGAAAAAGAAACCAGATGGAAAAACTGCGATAAAGCGAGGGAAACGCAAATGAAAGAAAAAAAAGGATATTACGGATATGTAAAAAAAGAAAGGATCAAGCGGCTGATCACAACACTGGTCCTGTTTGCCCTTCCGCTCCTTTTCTTTGTGACTGGATATGTGACAACGCATTCAACAAAAAATCTGTTTACCGTCATTGCGGTGGTAGGATGTCTGCCAGGTTGTAAGTCTTTGGTAGGTACCATTATGATTTTTCTTGTCAAACCGATGAAAGAAAAGGACTATAAAGCCATAAAAGCACACGCGGGAAAGGTATTGGTAGGATATGAGCTGTATATCACCTCCTACGAGCATAGCGAATTTGTCTGTGCAGCGGCAGTTCATGGCAGCCAGATCATCTGTTATTCAGATTGCCTGAAAAATCCTCCGGAAATCCTGGAGGAACACATTGCTAAACTGATGGATCAGAACGGCTATCACCAGAAGGTCAAAGTCTTCACCCGACTGGAACAATTCATAGATCGGTTGGATACACTGAATGCCCATTATGAGGAGCTCGACAAGACCACTTTTACACCAGATCCGCGCTATCCCGATTATAACCGTAATCAGATGGTAATGCATCTGCTGTACAGACTGGCTTTATAAGGATAGAAGGTATGAGAGAACTTACGATTTCGGCAGCAGAGCAGAACCAGCGCCTGGACAAATATCTGAAAAAATATCTGAACAAAGCGCCCGGCAGTTTTATTTACAAAATGCTGCGAAAGAAAAATATAAAACTGAATCGGGCAAAAGCTGAGGGAAGTGAGCTGTTGAACGAGGGAGATAAAGTGCAGCTGTTTCTTTCCCAGGAAACGATCGACGGTTTTCGGGAAACAGTTTCTATCAGGAAAGTTCCGTTTCCCGAAGTGGTCTATGAAGATGCACATATTCTCATTGTCAATAAGCCGGCGGGACTGCTTACCCAGAAAGCTGAAAAAATGGATCTTTCTCTGGTGGATGAAATCCTGTATTATCTGGAACAAACAGGCAAATATGATCCTTCAGACACCACGGTAAAGCCATCTGTCTGCAATCGTCTGGATCGTAATACCAGCGGCCTTGTTCTGGCGGGCATTGATCTTGCCGGATTACAGTTTTTGTCACAAGCACTGAAAGACAGGTCTCTGAAAAAAGAGTATCTCTGTATCGTCTGCGGTTGTCTTGACAAACCGCTTCATCTTAAAGGCTATCTGAAAAAGGATGAACAAGCAAACCAGGTAAAACTTTTGTCGCTCCCGGGTAAGGACACTGTTCCTGTAGAGACATATTTTACACCGCTATCCGGCAATGGAAAACTCACTCTGGTAAAAGCGGATCTGATCACCGGTAAGACGCATCAGATTCGCAGCCATCTGGCATCCGCGGGGTATCCCATCATCGGAGATACCAAATATGGAGATGAAAAGGCCAATCGAATGTACCGGCAGAAATATGGTATAAAGCATCAGCTTCTGCATGCCCGCTATGTGACGTTTCCTGATAGCGGTGGCATATTTCAATATCTGTCGGGACAATCATTTTCGGCACCGCTGCCCGAACATTTTGCACAATGTATGTTAGGAGAGAATCTGCATGAAAAAGACAGTAAATGAAAAAGAGTCGCAGAACAAAGTGAAGGGAAAAAGTGAGCTCTGGGAATACGTTAGAATTATCGTAGCCGTAGTGCTCGTGGTTGGTATTGTTAATACATTTTTTCTCCTGAATGCGCGAATTCCGTCGGATTCCATGGAAAATACGATCATGAAAGGCGATCAGCTGTTTGGAAACCGCCTGGCCTATAAAAATGAAGATCCAAAGCGATATGATATTGTTATTTTCAAATTCCCGGATGATGAAAAGCAGCTGTTTATCAAACGTGTGATCGGTCTGCCAGGGGAAACAGTGACTATTCTTGATGGTAAAGTCTATATCAATGATGATCCGACACCCCTGGATGACAGTTTCCTTCCGGAAAAAATGGAAGGAGATTTTGGTCCTTATGAAGTTCCCCAGGACTGCTATTTTATGATGGGAGATAACCGTAACTGGTCTAACGACTCCCGTTTCTGGAACAACACCTATGTCAGAAGAGATCAGATTCTGGCCAAAGCTGTTTTACGGTACTGGCCGTTAACCAAGATTGGATTTGTAGAATAGGAGAGTACACGTATGGGAACCTGGAATTCCAGAGGACTCAGGGGATCCACACTGGAAGAGCTGGTCAACCGGGCGAATGACCAGTATCGGGAAAAACATCTGGCCCTGATCCAGAAAGTTCCTACCCCCATTACACCCATTAAAATCGATAAGGAAACCCGGCACATTACTCTGGCCTATTTTGATCAGAAGAGTACCGTGGACTATATCGGCGCAGTGCAGGGGTATCCGGTCTGCTTTGACGCGAAAGAATGCCATACGGATAACTTTCCGCTGCAGAATATTCATGAACATCAGGTGAAGTTCATGGAAGAATTTGAAAAACAGGGCGGTATCGCTTTTATCCTGATCATGTTTTCCCACAGAAACGAATTTTATTATTTGACGTATAAAGCTATGCGTTCTTTCTGGGACAGATCCCTTAGCGGCGGCCGAAAGCATTTTAAATATGAAGAACTGGATCCTGCGTTTTTTCTTCCACATAATCCCCGGGTCTTTGTTCCCTATCTGGAGGGAATACAGAGAGATCTCCAAAACAGGGATTGACAAAAGAAAACTATCTGCTATAATGTGGTTTGTTGTGGTAACACTGTATCACTTTAGCACACTAAATTACCTGGAGGTAACCTATGCAAAGAGAAATTCATACCCCGGAAGGTATGCGTGATATATATGGCGTTGAATGCCGCAAAAAGAAGCTTCTGCAATATCGGCTGATGCAGACATTGCGAAGCTATGGTTTTGAAGATATCGAGACACCGATAATCGAATATTTTGATGTATTCAGCAAGGAAGTCGGTACAACATCTTCCCGGGACCTATATAAATTTTTTGACCGTATCGGGGATACGCTGGTGCTTCGGCCTGACTTTACCCCGTCTATTGCCAGGGCCGTTTCTATGTATTTTGGCGAAAAAAATCTTCCCAAACGTCTCTGTTATCAAGGAAAGACCTTTGAAAATCGTCACAGCTATCAAGGTCGTTTGAATGAATCTACCCAGATCGGTGTAGAGTATCTTGGCGATGACAGCGTGGAAGCAGACAGTGAACTGCTGGCGCTTGCTGTAGAGGCTATGAGAACTGCCGGCCTGAAGGATTTTCAGATCAGTATCGGAGAAGTGAATTTTTTCAAGGCACTGGTGGACGAGGCCGGTATGGACGAGCAGACAGAGCTTGCACTCAGAAAATGTATTTCCAACAAAAATATGTTTGGTGCTGAAGAAATCCTGGAACAGATGAATCTGCATACAGAGCTGAAAGGTGCTTTCCGTGAATTTTCTTCCCTCTTTGGCGGATCGGAGATTCTGGAAAAAGCCAGATCACTGACTACGAATGAAAGGGCGCTGGCTGCCGTCAACCGTCTGGAAAAAATCTATGATGTCCTTAAATTGTATGGTGTCGAGGCGTATGTTTCTTTTGACTTAAGTATGCTGAGTAAATACCGTTATTATACAGGTATTATTTTTCAGGGATATACCTACGGGTCCGGTGAACCGATTCTGAAAGGCGGCCGCTATGACAAACTTCTGGAGCATTTTGGCGCGGATATGCCGGCGATCGGCTTTGGCCTTGTGATCGAATATCTGATGAATGCTCTGGAGCGTCAGAATATTGAGATCCCTGTACAGGATCAAAAACTGATGGTGGTATACGATAAAACCAGTTATCCGAAAGCTCTTTCCATAGCAAAAGAGAAAAGAGCCGACGGTTATTTCGTCAGTTTGGTAGCTAAAGACTCTGAGGTCTCTGCATCTGAATATGAAGCTATGGCTGCAAAGCATCATTGTGCCTTCAGCTATGTGACAGAAGAATAACAAACACAGCAGGAGGAACTAATTATGCAGCAGACAGAACGTTACCTGACCTTTGCGCTGGGAAAAGGCCGTCTGGCAAAAAATGCCCTGGCATTGTTTGAAAAGGTGGGTATACACTGTGAGGAAATGTACGATAAAGAATCCCGTAAACTCATCTTTGTCAATGAAGATTTGAAAATGCGTTTTTTTCTGGCTAAAGGACCGGATGTGCCTACATATGTAGAATACGGTGCGGCGGATATTGGAATCGTCGGGGCAGATACCATCATGGAAGAAGGGCGAAAGCTTTATGAGGTACTGGATCTTAAATTTGGTAAATGCCGCATGTGTGTCTGCGGACCGGAAAGTGCCAGAAAATACCTGGAGCACAACCAGTTTATCCGTGTAGCCACAAAATATCCGAATATTGCCAAGGATTATTTCTATAATAAAAAACATCAGACGGTGGAGTTTATTAAATTAAACGGGTCCATCGAGCTGGCGCCTATCGTAGGACTGTCGGAGGTCATTGTGGATATCGTGGAAACCGGCACGACGCTTCGGGAAAATGGCCTGACGGTGCTGGAAGAGGTATGTCCCTTGTCCGCCCGTATGGTTGTCAATCGGGTCAGCATGCGAATGGACAACGAACGTATTTCCTCACTGATCCGTCAGTTAAAAGAGGTTATCGATAAAGGAGAAGAATAGATCATGCGAATCGTAAATCTGACAAAAGAAACAACAGAGAATATTCTGGAAAATATGCTGAAAAGGAGCCCGAACAACTACGGTGAATACGAAGCCCGGGTTGCCTCGATTCTAGAGGAAGTAAAAGAAAAGGGTGATGAAGCTATTTTTGCCTATGCAAAACAGTTTGATCATGTAGAGCTGACCCAAAACACTTTTCGTGTTTCTGAGGCTGAGATTCAGGAAGCCTATGAGCTTGTGGATGCGGATCTGCTCGCTGTGATCAAAAAAGCACTGGTCAACATCCGGGATTATCATGCAAATCAGAAACAGAACAGCTGGTTTACTTCTACCTCTCAGGGGACCATGCTCGGACAGAAAGTGACGCCGCTGGATACGGTCGGGGTCTATGTACCGGGAGGTAAGGCAGCTTATCCGTCTTCTGTTCTGATGAATATAGTTCCCGCAAAGGTAGCAGGCGTAAGCCGTATCGTAATGACAACTCCCTGCAATGCCGAAGGGAGAGTGAATCCTCTGGTTCTGGTGGCTGCAAACGAGGCAGGTGCTGATGAAATTTATAAAACCGGTGGTGCACAGGCAATCGCAGCTATGGCATATGGTACACAGAGTGTGCCTAAAGTTGACAAAATCGTTGGTCCGGGAAATATCTATGTAGCATTAGCAAAGAAAGCAGTATTTGGCCATGTGGCTATTGATTCTATTGCAGGGCCCAGCGAGATCCTTGTACTGGCAGATGATACAGCCAATCCGCACTATGTAGCAGCAGACCTTCTGTCTCAGGCAGAGCATGACGAATTAGCTTCCGCAATTCTCATTACCACCAGCCGCGATCTGGCAGAGAAGGTATCTGCTGAGGTGGACGGATATCTGGAGAAACTGTCCCGCCGTGATATCATTCAGAAATCTCTGGATAACTTTGGCTATCTTCTTGTGGCACAAAATATGGAAGATGCCATCGAAGCAGCCAATGCCATTGCTTCTGAACATCTGGAGATCGTTACCTCCAATCCCTTTGAGGTGATGATGAAAATTCGTCATGCGGGCGCAATTTTCCTGGGTGAGTACAGCTGCGAACCTCTGGGCGATTATTTTGCAGGTCCCAACCATGTATTGCCCACCAATGGAACTGCCAAGTTTTTCTCTCCGCTGTCAGTAGATGACTTTGTGAAGAAATCCTCCATTATCTACTATGCAAAAGAGGCGCTTGCACCCATCCATAAAGATATTGAAGATTTTGCAGCAGCAGAACATCTGACCGCACATGCCAATTCTATTCATGTGCGTTTTGAAAACGAAGATTGAAACACATAATAAGGAAAGAAGGATATCAGAGATATGAGCAGAACAGCTATAGTGAACAGAAATACCAAAGAAACAAAAATTGAGGTCAGCATAGACCTGGATGGCAGCGGGAAATCTGATCTGCAGACAAAGATCGGCTTTTTCGATCATATGCTGGACGGCTTTGCCCGCCACGGACTGTTCGATCTGAAAGTCAGATGTGATGGGGATATTGATGTAGACTGTCATCATTCCATAGAAGATACCGGCATTGTTTTGGGAACGGCCATAAAAGAGGCTGTAGGAGACAAAAAAGGTATCCGCCGTTTTGGAAGCTGCATTCTCCCTATGGACGAAACACTGGTACTGTGTGCTGTGGATCTGTCCGGACGTCCTTATCTGCAGTTTGATGCGGAGTTTACCACAGACCGCGTTGGGGATATGGATACCGAAATGGTAAAAGAATTCTTTTATGCCATTTCCTACAGCTGTGCCATGAATCTGCATATTAAGGTGCTGACTCCCGGCAACAATCATCACATGATCGAGGCTATCTTTAAGAGTTTTGCCAAGGCTCTGGATGCAGCCGTACAGTATGATGACCGTATCGAAAATGTACTGTCGACAAAAGGATCTTTATAATACGGGAGCGAAAAACGATGGAAAAGATCAGACTTTCCTGGGAAGAATTAAAGCTGAATTCTGACGGCATGCTGCCCGTAGTGGTGCAGGATGACAAAGACGGCACTGTACTGATGGTTGCCTACATGAATAAAGAAGCTTATGAACAGACCCTATCTACAGGACGTATGACTTACTGGAGCCGAAGCAGAAATGAGCTCTGGGTCAAAGGACTCACCAGTGGCCATTTTCAATATGTAAAGTCTTTGGCTATTGACTGTGACAACGACACGCTGCTTGCTAAAGTAGAGCAGGTGGGCGCGGCTTGTCATACAGGGAACTATACCTGCTTTTATCGAGAACTTGAAAAATAAAAATGAGGCAAAGGAAACGGATTCCTTTGCCTCATTTTTATTTATCAGAAATACGGTTTACCAGGATTGCGTCAGGCATGTAGCGGCCTTTTCCGGACACACTGCTGGACTTGGTGATCTGCCGGCCGTCATAATACATAACGGCAGAGCTTCCGCCATCCAGATTCATGCCCTGGTAACAATTATAACGCATCATGATCTTGGTACATTCCGCCACGGAACAACCAAGACTATAGCCTGGCTGACGTCCGTCGATAACAAGCATAAGTAGTGACCCATCTTTCTCCTGGCCCAACGTAGTTCGCGGCTGAATGCCCATGCAATATCCCTGATTGACAGCTTCTACACCATCTATCACAAGTCCGGGATAAAATTCTAATCCCCAGCGGAAATCTTTTACGTCAATAGAAGAGTAGTTGGAGACGTACATTTTGTTTTCTTTATTCAGGCCAACAAACTTCCAGGCCGGTTCGTTTTTGTGGGAACCATATTCTACGCCGTCTACAACAAGAGAACCATTGACAGTACCGCCGTTTCCTTCACCGTTGGGATCTTTAAAACCACTGGCATTAATGCCGAGGATAGCATCATTGTCTTCGCAGAATGTAACGATCTTATCTCCATGAGATCCCAGACGCTTTGCCTTGACCAGATCCACCTGCGACGGTTCTTTGGCAATGGCAAGCTTTCCTTTATAACTGCTGCCGTCTGTTTCAAAGATCAGGAGATTGTTTGGAGCGTTGATGACCAGAATCGGGTCTCCTTCCACCGTCTTAAGGCCGAGCTTCATATCAAAATCTTCAATGTGGAGATTGTTGTACCCGTCTTCCAGAAGCGCAGGATTTGCTTCCAGATACTGGTGAACCGAATCGCTGTCTATCTCCCAGTATTTTTCATAAAATTCTTCTTTTTCCGTATCGTCGGTGATGGCCACTCCCTGCAGCAGAAGTCCTGGCTCCGTA
Source organism: Lachnospiraceae bacterium (assembly GCA_016301965.1). Classification (GTDB taxonomy): domain Bacteria; phylum Bacillota; class Clostridia; order Lachnospirales; family Lachnospiraceae; genus UBA11957. The sequence continues at coordinate 42,029 of JAEDOO010000004.1, forward strand.
ATATTATTCTCATCTCCCCAGGTCGAATTCATGTTGGCAGAGTTTCTGAGGGCTTCTTCCTGTTCTGCCATGGCCTTTTCAATGACGCTGTGAGGAATGAACATTGTGGCCAGCCATTGATGGCTGTTGGTAGTCATGGCGGTCATGATATAGATAGTTCGCCATTTTGCAATAAAAGGTATGTTAGAAAAAACAGCTGTCAGATATAAAACAACAATAACGGCTATCGCAAGAACTATGCGGCGAATCCGACGCATGCGACGTTTTTTTCGTGACAATCGTTTCTTTTTGGGCTTTTTTGCAGTACTATGATCTGCTTCGGGATAGATCTCCTCGTATTCCGGATATATTTCCTCGTATCCGTCCATATTCTTTCTTCTTCGGGACATTTTTTTCTCCTATATAGCGCAATTTGTCGAAAAAACAGACATTAATAGTTGTATTCTATCACAGAAAAACATCTGCGTCTATTATGTTTTTCACCCTGTTCACTCTGGCTTTTAAGGCTTGCAGTTCTTGGCAAAATCCCGTATAATATTACGGATTCTATGCATTTCGAGTTTGTTTGAAAGGAAAAGTATGAGAAAATTAGCGCTCAGCGATGAAATACTGCTGCAGGTGGAAAAGCCTGCCCGCTATATCGGCAACGAAGTCAATGCCGTAATGAAAAATAAAGAAGACATCGACGTCAGATTCTGTATGTGCTTCCCGGACGTATATGAAATCGGTATGTCTCATCTGGGCATCCAGATCCTGTACGATATGTTTAATCAGAAAGATAATGTGTGGTGTGAAAGAGTATATTCTCCCTGGCCGGATCTGGCTGAGATCATGAAAGAAAAGCAGATCCCTCTGTTTGCTCTGGAATCCCAGGATCCTATCAAGGATTTTGATTTTCTGGGAATTACGATCCAGTATGAGATGTGCTATACCAACATTTTACAGGTGCTGGATCTGTCCGGTATCCCGCTCAGGTCAGAAGACCGTGACTGGGATGTGCCGATCGTCATCGGCGGCGGCCCCTGTACCTATAACCCGGAGCCTATCGCACCGTTCTTTGATCTGTTCTATATTGGTGAAGGTGAGATCGTTTACTTTGATCTGCTGGATCTGTACAGGAAAGCAAGAAAAGAAGGCTGGAGCAGGAGAGAATTTCTCCTGGAGGCTGGTAAGATTCCTGGAATTTATGCACCGTCTTTATACACGGTTACTTATAAAGAAGACGGTACCATCGAAAGCTTTGCTCCCGTGGATGCCTCTCTGCCGGCTGCCATTGAAAAGCAGGTAGTTATGGAGATGAGCGACACCTATTATCCCACAGCGCCTGTCGTACCCTTTATCAAAGCCACCCAGGATCGTGTAGTCCTGGAAATCCAGCGCGGATGTATCCGGGGATGCCGTTTTTGTCAGGCGGGTATGATCTACCGTCCGCTTCGTGAGAGAAGTCTGGAATTTTTGAAACAGCGGGCGCTGGCCATGCTGGATGCCACCGGTGATGAAGAGATTTCCTTAAGTTCCTTAAGCTCCAGCGATTACAGCCAGCTTCCTGAGCTGGTAAACTTCCTGATCGATGAATGTGACCGCCGCGGTGTCAATATTTCTCTGCCGTCGCTGCGTATCGATGCTTTTTCCCTGGATGTTATGGAAAAGGTACAGGATATCCGAAAGAGCAGCCTGACCTTCGCTCCGGAGGCGGGATCCCAGCGTATGCGGGATGTCATTAATAAAGGTCTGACAGAGGAAGATATCCTGCGCGGCGCAGGTCAGGCTTTTGAGGGCGGCTGGAACCGCGTAAAGCTGTACTTTATGCTGGGACTTCCCACAGAGACAGAAGAGGATATGAAAGAGATCGCCCATCTGGCAGAGAAAATTGCCGAGAGATATTATGAGATTCCCAAGGATCAGCGAAACGGTAAAGTACAGATCGTGGTAAGCACCTCTTTCTTTGTACCAAAGCCCTTCACTCCGTTCCAGTGGGCTCCCATGTGCCGCAAGGAAGAGTTTCTGGACCGTGCAGGCATCGTCAGAAGAGAGATCCATGCGCAGCTGAACCAGAAGAGCATCAAATATAACTGGCACGAAGCTGATGTCAGCGTACTGGAGGGCGTACTGGCCAGAGGCGACCGCAAGGTGGCGGATGTGATCCAGTACGTTTACGAGCACGGCCAGACCTTTGATGCCTGGGGCGAATATTATCATCAGGAGAAATGGGATGAAGCTTTTGCAGCCTGTCATGTAGATCCTGATTTCTACGTATGCCGTACCCGTGAAGAGGACGAGATCTTCCCCTGGGATTTCATCAATGCCGGTGTGACCAAAAACTTCCTGCTCAGAGAATGGCACAGAGCCCAGGAAGAGACTGTGACCCCCAACTGCCGCATGCAGTGTTCAGGCTGTGGTGCCAGATCCTATAAAGGAGGTGTCTGCTGTGAAGATAAGAATTAAATTTGCCAAGGAAGGCGCCATGAAATTTATCGGACATCTGGATATCATGCGCTATTTTCAGCGGGCCATTCGCAGAGCCGGTATCGATGTAGCCTATTCTGAGGGCTTCAGCCCTCATATGATCATGTCCTTTGCCAATCCCCTTGGTGTGGGACTGACAAGCGAAGCAGAATATTTTGACCTGGTGATCCGTACAGAATATCCGTCACAGGAACTTATCAATCGTCTGAATGATGTGATGGTGGAGGGTATGCGGGTATTAAATGCAGTGCAGGTGCCGGAGGAAAAAGCCAGTAAAGCCATGTCACTGGTAGCAGCAGCTGATTACCTTGTGCGCTTCCGTTATCCGGAAACACTGCCTGTGGACTGGAAAGATAAATTCAGTACATTTATGAAGCAGCCGTCTATCACGGTAACAAAGAAAACAAAAAAGGGAGAAAAGGAAATGGATATCCGTCCGCTGGTCTATAGCTGGCATTTCGAAGAAGACGGTATTTTTCTGCAGGTTTCCTCCGGAAGCAGTGATAATCTGCGCCCTGAGCTGGTGGTGGAGGCTTTTGCAAAAGCTAATGATCTGCCGCTCAATGAATTTTCCCTGCTGATACACAGAAAAGAAGTTTACGCAGACCTGGGCAGTGACAAAGAACATGATTTTTGCGCCCTGGATGCTTTAGGTAAGACCATTGTATAAAAAATTAGTGATTACAAAAATGCCCTGGAAAGAAACAAAAATTACCGTTGCCGCATTGGAAGAAGGTGGACGCATCGAGGAACTTCGTGTCTGGGGCGATCAGGATCAGGAGATTCTGGGAAATATTTATCTTGGACAGGTGGAGAGGGTGCAGTCTTTTATGAACTGCGCCTTTGTCCATATTGACAAGGCAACCTCCTGTTATATGGATCTTGCGGATCAGGACGTGGCCTACCTTCCGCATATGACTGAGAAAAAGGCCCTGAACAGCATGACAGAGCTTGTCGTGCAGGTGACAAAGGAAGCCGGACGCAAAAAAAATCCCCGGGTCAGTGCCGGATTTTCACTGCACAGTCCTCACATGGTACTTAGCCGCAGTTTGAAACAGGAGATTGGGATATCCCGTAAGTTAAATGATTTGCAAAGGAATCGTCTGAAACTGCTTTCCGGGAATTTTTCTCTCCCAGAGTATACTTCTCTGATTTTTCGTACCAGTGCGGCAAAAGCCACTGATGAACAGCTTATAAAAGAATATACAGGACTGCGGGAAAGATATCTCCGCATTCTTCACCTTGCGGATACCCGACCTGTTTTTTCTTTGCTTGAACAGGCAGAAAGCGGGAGCCTTGGCATGCTTCGCGAGATGTCCGGCACTCCTGTAACTGTTCGTACGGATCTGGCAGAAATTGCACAGGAAGTTACCGATGCATTTTCCCGGGGGATTCTTTCTGAAAAAGATGTGACGATCAGCCTCTATGAGGATGCATTGCTTCCTCTGTACAAACTGTATCGTCTGGAGACTATACTGTCAGAATCACTGCAGGAAAAAGTCTGGTTAAAAAGCGGCGGTTTTCTGGTTATTCAGCAGACCGATGCTTTTGTTGCCATTGACGTCAATTCCGGTAAATACAGCAGTAAAAGACAGCCCCAGGAGATCTATAAAAAAGTCAATAGGGAAGCAGCAGAGGAGATCGTACACCAATTGCGGCTCAGAAATCTTTCCGGTATGATTTTGGTGGATTTTATCAATATGAAGGAAAAGACAGATCAGGAGGAATTGCTGACCTATTTGTCCAATCTATCTGTACAGGATCCTGTGGAGCTTGCTGTCATTGATATGACCGCTCTTGGAATTGTGGAAATGACCCGTAAAAAGGCAAGAAAACCTCTTGCAGAACAACTCAGAGTCCTATAGAATAATATGGATATCACAGAAATTAATGCGTAATGTCTGTTCTCGCAATTATTACAGACACTGGCAAAGGAGAAATAACATGAGTAAAATCGCAATCGTAACAGACAGTAATTCCGGCATTCTGCAGTCTGAAGCAAAAGAGCTTGGCATTTTTGTTTTGCCCATGCCGTTTTTTATAGACGAAAAACTTCACCGTGAGGAGATCGATCTGTCACAGGAAGCCTTTTATCAGATTCTCAGTGAAGACGGGGATGTATCTACTTCCCAGCCTTCTCCGGCAGATATCACCGACCTGTGGGATGAGGTTCTTAAATCCTACGATGAGATCGTGCACATTCCCATGTCCAGCGGCCTGAGCGGTTCCTGCCAGACAGCCATGATGCTGGCGGATGATTATGATGGACGCGTACATGTGGTGGATAACCAGAGAATTTCTGTCACACAGAAGCTGGCAGTTTTTGATGCCATTAATATGGCAAACGCGGGTATGTCCGCCGCACAGATCAAGGAGAAACTGACAGAGGAAAAGCTGATCGCCAGTATCTATATTATGGTAGATACGCTCAAATATCTCAAAAAAGGCGGCCGTATCACACCGGCAGCCGCTATGCTGGGAACCGTGCTTAAGTTAAAGCCGGTGCTGACCATTCAGGGGGAAAAGCTGGATGCCTACGCCAAGGTCCGTGGGCAGAAACAGGCAAAAAAGACTATGATCGAGGCTATGAAAAAGGATATGGAAGAGCGTTTTGCCGAAGAAAGAAAGGCAGGGCTTATGGAGCTTGCCGTAGCACATACCAATAATTTTGCCGAGGCAGAAAACTTCAAGGCTGAACTGCAGAGCGTTTTCCCGGATGTGCCGCTTCGCTTCGTGGATCCGCTTTCTTTAAGCGTTTCCTGTCATATCGGACCGGGAGCACTGGCTGTCGCATGCGCAAAACGTTCTAAAAAATAAATTTATAAAAATACAATTTTTTGCCGAAAAATCGCTTGACGGGATATTTTCCCTATGCTATATTTATCAAGTATGCCGCACAGAGAGGTTGAAGCTCCGTTTGGACACCATATCTGGCGAGTAATGATCATAGGAGGTGCCATATGTACGCAATTATTGCAACAGGTGGTAAACAGTACAA
>JAEDOO010000041.1 GCA_016301965.1 Lachnospiraceae bacterium
GTAGGATATATCCAAATAAAAGGAAAATGCAGCAGTTGTTTGGATGTAATCTGCTATTTTTACTGCCAAAGATCCAAAAAGAGAGTTGTTTTTTAGAAAAACTGGACTTTTTCCTCGTTATTTGTTGGATAAATCCTTTTCGCTGGTAAACAAGCAACTGATTGGATCTTTTTTTCTGTTTTGCGGTATCTGGATCCAGTGGGGCATTTCTCTAGACAGAGATGTTTAACGTGGATCTATAGAAGAGGTGTGTCAATGCACCAACTACCCTCGGCTCAACACACTATTGTGATACTTCCCGGAATACGTTACATCCTCTCCAAACCATACCGGAGGAACAAAAGACTCTGCCTGTTCAATACTCTCAAATTCCACCTCAGCCAGACAAAGTGTCTCATACGGCGCATCAAATACATCCAGCTCAATGGTCAGATCATCCGGCAATGGTAGCAGATACCGCGTCTTAGAAAGTACAATACCATCAGCTTTCTCTTTCAAATGCGCATAAGCCTCCTTTGTCAGCGGAAGATTATACTCTTCCCGGGCCATCATTCCGGCAGATTTGTAGGTCAGAATATAATCCTCATCCTGTCTGCGGATGCGTACCACGGGTTCTGTGCACAAATAGGCCTGTTCAATACGTCGATGGGGATAAGTTTCAAGCTTTTCCGGCAGAACCGGAATTAAAAATTTACGTTCGATTTCCATATATTCATACGATCCAATTTGTCATAAATTGTCATTGGATACTTTTCCTTTCTCCCAGATCCTTGGGGTGTTCATTCCAAGTATGACGAATGCAAAGAGAAAAAACAACCCCCAAATTTGGCAAAAACATATATCATATAGACAGTTGCCGAAAGAAAGAAGAACGTGTATAGTGGTGGTAGAATAAAGCAAACATCGTATCTGTAAAGGCACTGAACAGATACAAAACATCAAAACAAACGGAGGTAGAACATGAATAAAGTATATGTATTTCTGGCAGATGGTTTTGAAGAAATTGAGGGCCTGACTGTAGTGGATATCTTAAGAAGAGCAGGTGTGGAAGTCTGCACCACATCCATCATGGGAAAAGAAGCTATTACCGGTGCACACAATATAGAAGTCAAAGCAGACACCCTGTTTGAAAAGTGTGAATTTTCTGATGGAGATCTGTTTGTTCTGCCGGGCGGTATGCCGGGTACAAAATATCTCGGAGCGTATGAACCGTTGTGCAGACTTCTGGAAGAAAAAAATTCCCAGGGCGTATATCTGGCCGCCATCTGTGCAGCCCCCAGTGTGCTGGGCGATCTGGGACTTTTGAAAGGAAAAAGAGCAATCTGTTATCCCGGATTTGAAGACAGACTGACAGGAGCGGAGGTGACCTTTGAAAAGGTTGTTACAGACGGTAATATCACTACCAGTATGGGTATGGGCACAGCCATAGTATTTGCGCTGCGGCTTGTGGAGCTTCTTTGCGGTATAGATAAAGCTATGGAAATCAAAAAGAGTATCCGTTACGGACATTTGTCAGAACTGTAAATACAGATCTGGAAAAAGAAAAAAGCTGTGTTGCTGCAATCCGGTATATCCGATTGCAGCAATTTTATTGCCAGGCATATCAATAAATGATCCAGAGGGGTTATTTTTGAATTTTAGGAGAATTAGAAAGGGAAACCCGGATTTTTCATAAAAAAAAGCATATTTTTTAATGAAAAACCCGGGTTTTTCAAAAAAACACTGGCGTTATAAAAAGACTTATGCTATCATTATCCAATGACTGTGAATATGGAAAAGTACGTCCACGCAAGTAGTGTGAATTTAAGGAGGATATATACATGAGCGTACAGGTTGAAAACTTAGAAAAGAACATGGCGAAGCTGACCATCGAAGTGTCCGCTGAAGAATTTGAAAAAGCTATCCAGTCTGCATACCTGAAAGAGAGAGGAAAAATCACTCTTCCGGGTTTCAGAAAAGGTAAAGCACCCCGCAAAATGATCGAGAAAATGTATGGCGTTGGTATCTTTTATGAGGATGCTGCCAACAGCATTATGCCCATGGCTTACCATGATGCAGCAGAGGAGAGCAAACTGGAGATCGTTTCCAGTCCGGAGATCGATGTCGTACAGATTGAAGCCGGAAAACCGTTTATCTTTACTGCTACCGTAGCTGTTAAGCCGGAAGTTACTCTTGGTGAGTACAAAGGCGTAGAGGTTGAGAAGGCCGACGTATCCGTAAGCGATGAAGAGATCGAGGCTGAGCTGAAAAAAGAGCAGGAGAAGAACTCTCGTACCATCGACGTTGATGACCGCGCAGTAGAGAGCGGCGATATGATCAAGCTGGATTTCGAAGGCTTTGTTGACGGCGTTGCTTTCGAAGGCGGCAAAGGTGAGAACTATGACCTGACCATCGGTTCCAACAGCTTTATCCCGGGATTTGAGGATCAGCTGATCGGCGCTAAGATCGATGAAGAACTGGATGTTAACGTAACTTTCCCGGAGGATTATCATGCAAAGGATCTGGCCGGCAAAGCTGCTGTATTTAAATGTACCGTACACTCCATTTCTGTAAAAGAACTGCCGGAGCTGGATGACGAGTTCGCACAGGAAGTTTCCGAGTTTGATACTCTGGATGAGTACAAAGCAGACGTTAAGAAGAATCTGGAAGAGAAAAAAGCTGCTGATGCCAAGACAGCAAAAGAGAACGCTGCTGTTGACAAAGCTGTAGAGAACGCTCAGATGGATATTCCGGAGCCCATGATCGACAGCCAGGTAGAGCAGATGATCAATGATTATGCCAGAAGACTGCAGTCCCAGGGTCTGTCCATGGAGCAGTATATGCAGTTCACCGGCACAACCATGGACGGTTTGAAAGAGCAGGTTCGTCCGCAGGCTCTGACTCAGATCAAGACCAGACTGGTTTTGGAGAAGATCGCTGAGGTTGAGGATATTCAGATCTCCGACGAGAAACTGGATGAAGAGCTGGCTAAAATGGCTGAGAGCTACAAGATGGAAGTTGAGAAGCTCAAAGAGCTGATGGGCGATTATGAGAAAGACCAGATGAAGAAAGACATGGCAGTTCAGGAAGCCGTTACTCTGGTTGCTGAGGCTGCAAAAGAGGTTTAATTCCGACTTGAGGAGGCGATTTGCATGAGTTTAGTACCTTATGTCATCGAACAGACCAGCAGAGGTGAGAGAAGCTACGATATCTACTCCCGTCTGCTGAAAGATCGTATTATTTTTCTTGGAGAAGAAGTGACAGATGTATCTGCCAATATCGTTGTGGCACAGCTTCTGTTTTTGGAATCTGAAGATCCGGGCAAGGATATTCACCTGTATATCAACAGTCCGGGAGGATCCGTGACAGCAGGTATGGCTATTTATGATACCATGCAGTATGTGAAATGTGATGTTTCCACGATGTGCCTTGGTATGGCAGCCAGTATGGGAGCGTTTTTGCTTTCCGGTGGAGCCAAAGGCAAACGTTATGCTCTTCCGAATGCTGAGATCATGATCCACCAGCCCTCCGGCGGTGCGCAGGGTCAGGCTACGGAGATCAGTATCGCAGCAGAACATATCCTGAAGACCAAGAAGAAACTGAACGAAATTCTCGCCGCGAATACAGGAAAACCATACGATGTCATTGCTGCGGATACCGAGCGTGACAACTGGATGACTGCCCAGGAAGCCATGAATTATGGTTTGATCGACAGCGTCATTACAAGCAGATAAGAAATAAAAGGATGGGGTTGCTGCAGGATGCGTTCTTTCGATTCAGAAAGAAACGATTTTGTAACAGCCCCTTAAAGCATTTTACTGGAAAGGAATTATGAACATGGCGTTAAAAGGAAATGAACCAAAGGTCAGATGTTCCTTCTGTGGAAAACCAGAGGATAAGGTGCACAAGCTGATCGCAGGTCCGGACGGTGCCTATATTTGTGATGAATGTATTGAGCTTTGCGCAGAGATTTTGTCCGAAGATATGGATGAACCTGCAGTCAGAGGCGCAGAGGGCATCAACCTGATTACACCAAAGGAAATGAAAGCCGTTCTGGACGAGTATGTGATCGGTCAGGACGAGGCAAAAAAAGTCCTTTCGGTAGCCGTATATAATCATTATAAACGCATTCTGAATGAAAAAAATGTGGATGTGGAGCTGCAGAAAAGTAATGTTCTGATGCTGGGACCCACTGGTTCCGGTAAGACTCTGCTTGCCCAGACACTGGCGAGGATTTTGAATGTTCCCTTTGCCATCGCTGATGCAACGACTCTTACAGAGGCCGGTTATGTAGGCGAGGATGTGGAAAATATTCTTTTGAAAATCATTCAGGCTGCAGACTATGATATTGAACGTGCACAGCATGGCATCATCTATATTGATGAGATCGACAAGATCTCCAGAAAATCTGAGAATGTATCCATCACCAGAGATGTTTCCGGTGAAGGCGTACAGCAGGCACTGTTAAAAATCGTAGAAGGAACCGTGGCCAGCGTGCCGCCCCAGGGTGGAAGAAAACATCCCCATCAGGAGCTGATCCAGATCGATACTTCCAATATTCTGTTTATCTGTGGCGGAGCCTTTGAGGGGCTGGATAAGATCATTGAGACAAGACAGGATACCAAAGCCATCGGTTTCGGTGGTGACCTGGGAAGTGCCCATGAGAAACGCAATATCGGTGCCGTACTTCGTCAGGTCATGCCGGAAGATTTTATCAAATTTGGCCTGATCCCGGAGTTTATCGGCCGTGTACCGGTGGTAGTTACACTGGATTCTCTGGATGAGGAGGCTCTTGTACGTATTCTGAAAGAGCCTAAGAACTCTCTGGTGCGTCAGTATCAGAAATTGATGGAGTTGGATGGCGTGGAGCTGGTATTTGATGACAGCGCACTGATGGAAATGGCAAAAAAAGCTCTGGAAAGAAAAACCGGGGCCAGAGGACTTCGCTCTATTATGGAGAAAACCATGATGAATCTTATGTTTGAGTCTCCTTCGGATAATACGATTCAGAAGTGTGAGATCACGGCAGCTTCTATTCTGGGACTGGAGGCACCGCTGATTACCCGCGGTGAGCCGGTATATACCAGAAGAAATGCCGGAAAGAGAAGTCAGAAACCGCTGCCGGCAGCGAATTGATATATACTGCCGCGGATGAACAGACGGAGAAGAAGATGAATGAACTGATACAGGTGCTGCCTGCCGTAGCTCTTCGGGGGACAACGATCCTGCCGAAAATGACGGCCCATTTTGATGTCAGCCGTAAAAGGTCTGTGGAAGCCGTTACGGAGGCTATGGTCAGGGAGCAGAAGTTATTTTTGATCACACAGAAGGACCCTGCTGTGGAACAGCCGGGCCTTTCTGACTTATATACTATGGGAACGGTGGTTCATGTAAGGCAGATCGTGAAAATGCCCAAAGGTCTGGTGCGCGTCATGATCGAGGGTGAATACCGTGCCCGGCTTTTACAGTTTTTTAAAGAAGAGCCTTTTCTGGAAGCGGAGGTGCAGAAAACAGAGGATGAAAATGATCTGTATATTTCGGCCAATGCCAAAGAGGCTATGCGCCAGACCTTGATGGAGCTTTTTGCTTCTTATTGTGAGGAAAATCAGAAATTCAGCCGGGATATGGCAGAACAGATTCTGGGGATCACAGAGCTTGAGGAAGCTATGGATCAGATCACAGTCAACCTGCCGGTGTCCTATGAACGCCGCCAGAAGCTTCTGGAAGCGGTAAAGCTGTCGGACAAATATGAGCTGCTCGGGGAAATGCTGGCTAATGAAGTGCATGTGATGCAGATCAAGGCCGCTCTCAGTGAAAAGATTAAAGCCCATATTGATCAGAATCAGAAAGAGTATATTCTGCGGGAGCAGTTAAAGGTGATCCGTCAGGAACTGGGAGAGGACACCACTGACAGTGATATAGATAAATTTGAACAGCAGCTGAGAGGACTGAATGCTTCTGTGGAGGTCAAAGACAAGATCCGGAAAGAAATCGGCCGCTTGAAGCTTTTGGGCAACAATCCTTCCGAAGGACCTGTGGTACGAGGATATGTTGAAACACTGCTGTCTCTGCCCTGGGAGGTATTGTCAAAGGATACGGTCAGCATCCGGAGAGCCGAGCGTATTCTCGAAAGAGACCATTACGGTCTGGAAAAGGTAAAAGAGCGTATTCTTGAATTCTTATCTGTACGACGCCTGACAAAGAAGGGAGACAGCCCCATAATCTGTCTTGTTGGACCGCCGGGAACAGGTAAGACATCGATCGCCCGCTCTGTGGCCGAGGCACTGAACAAAAAATATGTGCGTATCTGCCTGGGCGGTGTCAGTGACGAGGCAGAGATCCGTGGTCACAGAAGAACGTATGTTGGTTCTATGCCGGGCCGTATCGTGGCTGCATTGCAGAAATGCGGTGTCAGAAATCCCCTGATGCTCCTGGATGAGATCGACAAGATGGGCAGCAATTATAAAGGAGATCCGGCAGCTGCCATGCTGGAGGTGTTGGATTCTGAGCAGAATTCTCATTTTTCAGATCATTATGTGGAATTGCCCTTGGATCTTTCTGAGGTGTTGTTTATTGCCACAGCCAACGATGCTTCTAATATACCGCGTCCGCTTTTGGATCGTATGGAGGTTATCGAAGTATCCAGCTATACGGAAAACGAAAAGCTCCACATTGCAGAAAAGTTTCTTCTGCCTAAACAGAAAAAGAAAAACGGCTTGAAAGACAATCAGCTTACCATAGAAAAAGAAGCTCTGGAAGCTATGATCTCCGGCTATACGAAGGAAGCCGGAGTTCGTGACCTGGAAAGAAAGATCGGCCAGATCTGCAGAAAAGCTGCCCGGGCAGTCATTGAGGACAAAAAGGCACATCTGTGCGTACAGAAGTCAGATCTGGAAGCTTATCTCGGAAAAGCAAGATATACTTTTATAGAAGCCAATGAAAAACCGGAGATCGGTATCGTCCGCGGCCTGGCCTGGACCAGCGTGGGCGGTGATACGCTGCAGATCGAGGTAAATCTGATGCCCGGCAAGGGTGAACTGATCCTGACCGGTAATCTGGGCGATGTGATGAAGGAATCTGCCCGGATTGGCATCAGCTACATCCGTTCCATCGGAGAACAGTACGGTCTGGATGCTGAATTTTTCAAAAATCAGGATGTACATATCCATATTCCGGAGGGAGCGGTGCCGAAAGATGGCCCCAGCGCAGGTATCACTATGACGACAGCCATGCTGTCCGCCATGACGAAGATTCCGGTGCGGGCAGATGTGGCCATGACCGGAGAAGTGACTTTGAGAGGTCGCGTGCTTCCTATTGGTGGGCTGAAGGAGAAGCTCCTGGCAGCAAAAAAGGCCGGTATGAAGCTGGTTCTGGTACCGGTAAAGAATCGCCCGGATGTGGAAGAACTGGACAAAGAGATTACGGAAGGCATGGAAATCCGCTTTGTGACGGAGATGGCAGAAGTGATCGAGCAGGCATTTGTGAAGGAGTAATCCATGAAAATAAAAAATGTATCTCTGGATATCGTCTGCGGTGTGACAAGCACTCTGCCGCAGACCGGTCGTCTGGAGGTGGCTTTTGCCGGAAAATCCAATGTGGGTAAGTCATCTCTGATCAACGGGTTGATGAATAGAAAAGCACTGGCCAGAACCAGTTCTGAGCCGGGTAAGACCCAGACCATCAATTTTTATAATGTCAATGACGCGATGTACCTGGTGGATCTTCCGGGCTACGGTTTTGCCCGTGTATCTAAAGAAGAAAGTGCCAGGTGGGGCCGCATGATCGAGAAATATCTGCATACCAGCCAGGATCTGAAGGCTGTCTTTCTGCTGGTGGATATTCGTCATGCTCCCGGTGCCAATGATAAAATGATGTACCAGTGGATCGTGGACAGCGGTTTTAAACCGATCATTATAGCCACAAAGCTGGATAAGATCAAAAGAAGCCAGGTACAGAAACAGTTAAAGCTGATCCGCACTACCCTGGAGGTGTTGCCGGATACGCTGATGATCCCGTTTTCTGCCCAGACAAAGCAGGGAAGAGATGAGATCTGGGAGGTCATTGACGAGTATTTGACGGAAGAAGCACCGGCGGAGGTGGAAGAAGATGGGGATCGTTAAGACAGCGAAGCTGATCTATGATTATATACGCTATGACGAGAATGAGAAAGAAGAGACCTTCCGGGCTATAGATGGTGTGGATCTGGAGGTGGAACCGGGACAGTTTATTGCTGTTCTGGGCCATAACGGATCCGGAAAATCCACTCTGGCCAAGCATCTCAATGCCCTTCTGGTGCCCAGTGAGGGTACAGTATGGCTGGACAATATGGACACCAGGGATGACAGCCATATCTGGGATATCCGTCAGGAAGCCGGTATGGTGTTTCAGAATCCGGACAATCAGATTGTTGCCAGCGTAGTGGAAGAGGATGTGGGATTTGGCCCCGAAAATCTCGGTGTGGAGACACCGGAGATCTGGAAGCGGGTGGCTAAAAGTCTGGAGGGTGTAGGCATGACGGCCTACCGCAAGCATTCTCCCAATAAGCTGTCCGGCGGACAGAAGCAGAGAGTGGCCATTGCCGGTGTGGTAGCCATGCAGCCGAAGTGTATTATTCTGGATGAGCCTACCGCCATGCTGGATCCCAACGGCCGCAAGGAAGTGCTGAAGGTGGTACACGAGCTGAACCGCGAGGAAAAGGTTACCGTTATCCTGATCACTCATTATATGGAAGAGGTTACCGATGCGGACTATGTGTACGTTATGGATCACGGTAAGGTGGTCATGAATGGTACGCCCAGGGAGATCTTTTCCCAGGTGGATATTCTTAAGGAGTATCGCCTCGATGTGCCGCAGGTGACTCTGCTTGCCCATGAATTAAAGGAATCCGGTGTGGATGTGCCGGACGGTGTGTTGACCACCGGGGAGTTGGTGGATGCCTTATGTCGATTGAATTAAGAAATGTAACGTATAAGTATTCTACAGGAACAGCCTATGAAATGGTGGCTCTGGACAATATCAGCCTGCAGATACCGGATGGACAGTTTATCGGTATCATCGGTCATACCGGCAGCGGCAAATCCACATTGATCCAGCATTTTAACGGTTTGATCCGGCCTACCTCCGGACAGGTACTGTTTGACGGCGAGGATATCTGGGGTGAAAAATATGATCGCAGACACTTGAGAAGTCAGGTGGGGCTGGTATTTCAGTATCCGGAGCACCAGCTGTTTGAGACAGACGTGCTGACCGATGTGTGCTTTGGACCGAAAAATCTTGGCTGCAGCGAGGAAGAATGCAAGGAAAGAGCTCTGGGGGCTCTTCACCAGGTAGGTTTAAAAGAAAAATATTATCATATGTCTCCTTTTGATCTGTCCGGCGGACAGAAGCGACGTGTGGCCATTGCCGGAGTGCTGGCCATGAATCCGAAAATGCTGGTGCTGGACGAGCCCACAGCAGGCCTGGATCCCAAAGGAAGAGACGATATTCTTGATAAAGTGAAAGAACTTCATGAGACCCGGGGCATCAGTATCGCTATCGTGTCTCACAGCATGGAAGATATGGCAAAGTATGTGGAACGTATTATCGTCATGAACCATGGCCATATGCCTTTTGACGGGACACCCCGGGAAGTCTTTTCCCATTATCTGGAACTGGAAAAAATAGGGCTGGCGGCACCGCAGATCACCTATATCATGCATGCCCTGGCCGAACACGGACTGGCAGTGAACACTGAGGCCACAACGGTTTCCGAAGCAAAGGAAAGTATATTGAAGGCCCTGGGTCGCTGACCATAGGAAAAAAATATGTTAAAAGATATAACCATAGGTCAGTATTATCCGGCGGATTCCGCCATTCATAAACTGGACCCGAGAGTAAAAATTATTGCAACTGTTATTTATATTGTGAGTTTGTTTGTCACCAACGACTGGATCGGTTATCTGGCGGCTTTTCTGTTTCTGGCAGCCTGCATTAAGATATCCAAGGTGCCCCTTTCTTTTATCCTGAAAGGAATGAAGTCCATCGCTTTTCTTCTGGGTATTACCGTGGTGTTTAACCTGATCTTTACCCCCGGAGAGGAAGTGCTGGTGACTTTCTGGAAGATCACCATTACAGAAAAGGGTCTGGAGATGGCTGTGCGTATGGCGATCCGTTTGAGTTTTCTGATCGTGGGTACATCTCTGATGACCCTGACCACGACGCCGAACCAGCTGACCAACGCGCTGGAGCGTTTGATGAAGCCCTTAAGCTTTATGCTGCCGGTACATGAGATCGCCATGATGATGTCTATTGCGCTAAGGTTTATTCCTATTTTGATGGAAGAAACAGATAAGATCATGAAGGCGCAGATGGCCAGAGGCGCGGATTTTGAAACGGGAAATATCATTGTCCGTATCAAAAATATGGTGCCACTTCTGGTGCCGCTGTTTATTTCCGCATTCCGCCGGGCCAACGATCTGGCCATGGCCATGGAAGCCCGATGCTATCATGGCGGAGCGGGAAGAACGCAGATGAAGCCGCTGTCCTACAGAAGCGGTGACTGGGTGGCTTACGGCATTGTGTGGGGGTATCTGGCGGTGTGCGTTGTGCTGCGCATCGTATTTTAGATGTTTTAGAATTGAAGAAGGTTCCATGGACAGTATTGATTTGTCAGATGTAGAAAAAGTCCGTTGGAACCTTTTTTGAATTGTCGGCCTAGTGAAAGAATAGATTAGTGTTTTGCTTATTGGCTGCGAAGCATAAGGGAAAAGCATCCGTCAGCTTATTTTGCTGAGGATATTGTGGGAAAATAGATTAGTGTTCAGGTTTTAGGGCGTGAAGTATAGAGGAAAATGAACTGTTTCTTTTCTTTTACCTGAAATGTGGAAAATGATGGATGAATCAGTGTTTAGTGAGGTATGATTATGAAAAGAGTGCGTCTGACGGTAGCCTACGATGGCACTAATTACGCAGGATGGCAGGTACAGCCAAATGCCCTGACGGTGCAGGAAGTGCTGGATCAGTGTCTCAGTGATCTGTTAAAGACTCCCATACACACCATGGGAGCCAGCCGGACGGATGCCGGCGTACATGCTCTGGGAAATATTGCGGTATTTGATACCGAGGCTCGAATGCCGGCAGATAAATACGCTTTTGCTCTGAACACGCGCCTTCCGGAGGATATTCGCATACAGAAGTCTGAGGAAGTGGCTCCGGATTTCCATCCGCGTTTTTGCCGCACGATCAAAACGTATGAGTACCGCATTCTGAATCGCACTTTTCCTGATCCTACGAGAAGATTTAACAGCGTGCATATTTATGGAAATCTGGACATCGAAGCCATGCAGCGGGCAGCAGCCTGCCTGGAGGGCACTCACGATTTTAAAAGCTTTGCTACGGAAAATCTGCAGGTGACGGATACAGTGAGAACAATCTATGAGACCCGGCTCTGGAAAGAGGAGGATATGATCCGGTTCCAGATCACGGGGAACGGTTTCCTTTACAATATGGTCCGCATTATCGTGGGTACGCTTTTGGAGGTAGGGAAAGGTGCTATCCAGGCGGAGGATATTTCTGCGATTCTGGAGGCGAAAGACCGTACCAAAGCCGGACCCACAGCCCGGGCGAAAGGCTTGACGCTCCTGCACATCCGATACCCGGATGAAGAAGTGGAAACAGTGAAATAGACTGGAAAAAACAGAGAAAACGGGCGAAAAAACTGTTGACACACCCGGCCCGGTATAGTAAAATAATTCACTGTGACGTAGTGAGTAAATGTCTGCGCCAAAGCCCCGGCGGCAGATATTTTCCGCTGAGAAATGTATGGAGAGCGTGAGCTTATCGCATGGATCGGCAGTCGGCCTCACACCGACGATAGATTATCAACATTTACAGATTAAACAGGAGGTAACATCCATGAAAACATACATGGCTAATCCGGATAAGATTGAGAGAAAATGGTATGTAGTTGATGCTGAAGGACAGACACTCGGTCGTCTGGCATCTGAGGTAGCTAAAGTTTTAAGAGGAAAAAACAAACCGGTTTATACTCCTCACGTTGATACAGGCGATTACGTAATCGTAGTAAACGCTGACAAAATTGCAGTAACCGGTAAGAAAATGGAGCAGAAGATCTATTATCATCATTCCGATTACGCTGGTGGTATGAAAGAAGCTACTCTGGCTGAGATGATGAACAAGAAGCCGGAGAAGGTTATCGAGCTTGCTGTTAAAGGCATGCTGCCGAAGGGACCGCTTGGAAGAGCTATGATTAAGAAACTGCATGTATACGCTGGACCGGATCATGAGCAGGCAGCTCAGAAACCGGAAGTACTGACATTCTAAGAGGAGGTTTAAGACATGGCTACTAATAAATATTACGGAACAGGAAGAAGAAAAACATCCGTTGCCAGAGTATATCTGGTACCGGGAACAGGTAAGATCACCATCAACAAACGTGACATTGACGAGTATCTGGGTCTTGAGACTCTGAAAGTTATCGTTCGTCAGCCGCTTGTTGCTACAGATAATGCTGATAAATTTGACGTTATCGTAAACGTACGTGGTGGCGGATACACAGGACAGGCTGGTGCCATTCGTCATGGTATCTCCCGTGCCCTGCTGACAGTAGACAACGATTTCAGACCGGTTCTGAAGAAAGCCGGATTCCTGACTCGTGACCCGAGAATGAAAGAGCGTAAGAAGTACGGTCT
>JAEDOO010000196.1 GCA_016301965.1 Lachnospiraceae bacterium
TTCTTTGTATCTGCCAGAGCCTGATCCATACGCTCGATCACGTCTTTCATATCCTGCTCGGAAATTACGGCTGTAGGCTCAAAACGAATGGTTTTGGCATTTACAAGGGTTCCTGCTGTCAGAACGCCGCGGGCAAACAAGCCTTTGGATACATCGTATCCCAGCTCGCAGGTATTGAATTCTACCGCCAGCATCAGACCTGTACCGCGAACCTCCTGGATGATCTCCGGATATTTAGCTGCCAGGGATTCAAGACCTGCTTTCAGGAATTCACCTTTTGTCTTACATACGCCCGGAATATCGTTTTCCAGCATGTATTTAATCGTAGCAATAGCTGCTGCACAGCACATCGGGTTTCCACCGAAAGTGGGGGAACCGAGAAGCCACGGATTATCGATCAGCTGCTGTGTCCACATTTTCGGTTTGCAGATGATACCGGTGATCGGTGTGATACCGCCGCCGAAAGCTTTACCAAAGGTCATGATATCCGGGGTAACGCCCTCTGCCTCACATCTCCACATGGTACCTGTACGTCCCATACCGGTCTGGATCTCATCAAAAATCAGTGCCACACCGTACTCGTCACAGATTTCTCTGACTTCCTGCAGATATCCTGCCGGAGGAATGATAACGCCAGCCTCACCCTGGATTGGCTCCAAAATCACACCGGCAACCTTCTCGCCAACGGCTGTCAGGTTACGGATGGCTTTTCTCACATCCTCAGCCACACCGTATTCTACATGCTGTACCTGCTGTACCATCGGAGTATACGGTACACGATAGGTGGATTTACCACCCATGGAAATGGCACCCATGGATTTTCCGTGGAAAGCACCTACTGTAGAGATATACCATCTTCCGCCTGTGGCAATACGTGCAAGCTTCAATGCCATTTCTACGGCCTCTGCACCGCCATTGGTAAAGAAGCAGTACTGCAGGTCACCCGGTGTAATATCTGCTACAGCTTTTGCCAGGTAACCACGGAGGGGATCCAGAAGCTCCTGGGAATGCAGAGCCTGATGATCCAGCTGAGCTTTCACCACATCCAGGATCTCCGGATTTCTGTGTCCGCAAGTATAAATACCGAAACCGCCAAGGCAATCAATAAATTTCTCTCCGTTCAGTCCGTAGCAGTAAGCACCTTCATCCTGCCATTCCAGAACCGCGCCGCCCTCAGAGTCTGAAGAAACGGATTTACGATATTTCAGCCAGCCCGGGCTGACATAATTATCAAAATGATCCAGTGTCTCAGCCACCATCTGTTTCTTTTCTTCTGCCGGAATATCCTTTGTGTCCGTCTTGATCAGTCCAATCACTCTGTCCAGATCCTTGATTACCTGTTCTTTTGCTGCCATGTTTCTTTCCTCCTTTTTCATGACATCCTCTGCATGGGTTATTTCCTATGCAAAAAGGCGCACCTGACATATGTCAGATACGCCTTTGTATCGTTCTTTTTGATAAGTTTACTTTACCAGAATTATCTGTAAATTTATATACTTAGTATTCAGCAATTGCTACTTATTTTTAAGTATCTCTACTTTTCATTAAGTATTTCTTGTACATTTTATTGTATTGTTTTATACTTTACTTATACTTTTACACATGGGCAATACCTTTGGATAAGCAGAATACATGGATTTCACATGGATATCAATTTGTATGAAAATAATAGAACTATTTTAGAAATAATATACCGTGTTTTCTCTCTTATTTTGCCAACCGGGAGTATGGCTCTCTCACCTGTTTTTCGTCCTTAAGGAGATATTTATAATGGAAAAGAACGAACTGCTTCTCTTGAGTGATTTCATCTACCAGCTCCAGACTGCCGAAAATCTGTCCATGGTTAAAACCATCTGTCTGCAGCGGCTGAAACTTCTGATTCCCTTTAGCTACGGCAGTATCTTTATGGTGGAAAAAAATGACGGTTCCCTCCATCTTGCAAATCCCTGCTGTTTCCCAGCCTCTTTTGAAAAAATGGAGCGAGAATACATGAAGCTGGAAAGTATAGACCATACAGACTGGTTCATTCATGCCTCTGAATCCATGGTTATCCGGGAAAGTGATCTGCTGAAAGATCACCAGCGGCTCAGTTCCCCCATCTACCAAAAATTCTACAATCGCTATAATATCTACGATACACTGCAGATGTCCATTGCCTGGGGCAACAAGATTCTGGCTGTACTGACTTTGTATCGCACCAAGGATGATGGATTATTCAAAAATGACGATGTTTTCTGGCTGCAGACGCTAAAAAAACATATTCAGTATGCTTTTTATGTCCATACATTGAAAAAGAGCGAAACGAAAAAGACAGATGCTCTGCCTCAGCTCGTGTCGCTGTACCATTTGACCCGGAAGGAAACCGAGATTGTGGAACTTGTTTTTGAGGAATACGCGAATCCCGAAATCGCCCGCCGGCTGCAGATCACAGAGCATACACTGCAGAAGCATTTGCAGAATATTTACCGTAAATTCCAGATTTCCTCCCGGTGGGAGTTGTTAAAGTTCAGGTGATGGTACTGGGGTATGATACTATCCCAGTACCATCACCTGATTGCATCTGG
>JAEDOO010000197.1 GCA_016301965.1 Lachnospiraceae bacterium
TGTTTGCTGTCGTTCGCGACAGCTCACTTAATATATCATAGTCGCAAGTCCTTGTCAACAACTTTTTTCAACTTTTTATTTTCTTAAAAGTCGATTTTGTTGTTAATCTGTGGTTTTCTGCGACAGCTTGTATAGGATACCACTCCTCCCAAGTATTGTCAACACATTTTTTTGAGTTTTTCTATATTATTTCAAACCATGAAACACAATATTAATGCTCAGTTCTTCTACCATATTCCAGAACATATGAGTAAAGCTCCCGGAGCTTTCAGCCATTTTCTCTGCTGTATACTTCAGGAGCTTTTTCATCATTAATATATTTGATTATTCCTCTATCCCAACATCATTCTATCGTTGGTCAATTCTTTCTTGCGCTTCTCGGCAAACAGAGCGACAAGGTCTTTCACTGTCATCTGTTCTCTCTTCTTACCGGAAATATCAAAAACAATTTCCCCGGAATCCATCATAATGGTCCGGTTTCCGGTATCCAGCGCCTGCTGCAGATTGTGTGTGATCATCATTGTTGTGATATGGTTCTCTGACACGATCTGTTTCGTGATCTCCATAACCTTTTTTGCCGTCTCCGGATCCAGAGCCGCCGTGTGCTCATCCAGGAGAAGCAGTTTCGGCACGGAAAGGGTACACATCAGCAGAGTGACTACCTGTCTCTGGCCGCCGGACAGAAGTCCGATCTTGGTTTTCATACGATCCTCAATACCCATATTGTAGCGGGCCAGATTCTCCCGGAAAAATTTCACCTTTTCTTTCGTGATCGCCCGGGAAAACATGGATGTATGCTCTCCGGAGCGGGTATACGCCAGAGCCAGATTTTCCTCTATGGTCATATTCGGCGCAGTGCCTTTCATCGGATCCTGAAATACCCGGCCAATCATTTTGGCTCTTGCATGCTCGTTCATAAAGGTAATATCGATATCATCCAGCATCATTTTTCCCGAATCGGTCAGCCAGCTTCCGCAAATTGCGTTAAACAGCGTACTTTTTCCGGCACCATTGGAGCCAACGATGGTAACAAAATCTCCGTCCTGCAGGGTAATGCTCAGATCCCGGATCGCTGCATGCTCATTTACGGTATCTTTCTCAAAGGTTTTGGAAATATGATCTACAACTAACATTATCTCGCCGCCTTTCTCTTTTTGGACTCAGCCATTTTCTCTTTGACAGCCGGAATGGCCAGAGTAATGGCCACGATCAGGGCACAGGTAAATTTCATCAGATTGGCGCTTCGATCGCCGAACAGATTCATCCGGACAACAAAGGCCACGATCAGTTTATATACAACGGAACCTGTTACTGCAGAGATCAGCCCTATGGTGACACCCCGTCTGCCAAAGATCGCTTCACCGATGATCACGGCAGCCAGCCCATAGATCAGGGCACCATTGCACAGATTGATATCCGAGTAGCCGATACTCTGGGAAGCCAGTGCCCCCGCAAAACCGATCAGGCCGTTGGAAAGCATCAGCGCAATAATTTTTGTCATATCTACATTAATAGAAGAAGACCGTACCATATCCGGATTGTCTCCGGTAGCCCGGATACGTAAGCCCAGATTTGTCTTAAAAAACAGAGCCACCAGAACGATCAGAAGGATGGCAATCAGTAGGCTGACAGATGCCTTGACCAATGTGGTGGGAAACTGTCCTTTGATGCCAAAGACAGCCTTGATCGCGTCAAAAATCGTCGTCTGATTGTAGCTCAGATTGGTGGTAGCGCCTTTTTCTGTAAGAGAATAGCAAACCAGATTGATAGAATACAGTCCGCTCATGGTAATGATGCCCGCAAGCACCGGATGTACGGATAGTTTAGTCTGTAAAAGGCCTGTAACAGCACCGGCAAGAATACCGGCGAAAAGTCCGGCAAGAAGCCCCAAAAACGGATGTCCCTGTAAAGATATCAGAACGGAAATGACCGCGCCGAAGCCAAAGCTTCCCTCTGTAGTCAGATCCGGAATATCCAGAATTCGCAGGGAAATGTAAATTCCCATAGCCAGCAGTCCGTAGATCAGACCATCCGGCAGATTTGAAAGATAATATACCATAATAGTGTTCCTTTTCCCGTTAAGTATTTTCCTGTTATATGGCAGTGTAAAAAGATATCACAGACATTTTACATCTGCCGTAAAAAACAGCCCTGCGGATTGCTTTTCATGCATCCGTCGACTAAAATACCACGGGCACTGCGAAAAGGCAATGCCCGTGGAGGTCTTTTCAATTATTCCAGAACGTTTACTTCATATTCGGTATTGATAGCATCCTCTGTAAGCCCAAGAGCTTCCATAGTCGTTTTGTTAATGGAACAGTAGTCAATGCCTACAACCTCGGCCGGCACATCTGTAACCGCTGCTCCCTCCAGGATCTGGATGGCTTTCTCAGCTGCTTTTTCACCGATACCGTAATCATCGATGGCCAGTGTGGCAAAGCAGCCGGAAGCTACGGTCGTGGCTGATGCACAGTAGGTCGGGATCTTGTTTTCTTTACAGATGTTTGCCAGTGTAGTTACGCCATCCTGAATGATGGAATCGTTGGGAACAAAGATGGCCTG
>JAEDOO010000198.1 GCA_016301965.1 Lachnospiraceae bacterium
GATGTTGCAGGTAAAGCAAACGTTCTGATCTTCCCGAACCTGGATGCAGGTAATATCGGTTACAAGCTGACCCAGAGACTGGCTAAGGCTGAAGCATACGGCCCCATCACTCAGGGTATCGCAGCTCCGGTAAACGATCTGTCCAGAGGATGCTCCGCTGAGGATATCGTTGGTGTTGTTGCCATCACATCCGTACAGTGCCAGGCTACAAAATAATAAACTATATATACATAAATTCAGGAGGATTTTACAATGAATGTATTGGTAATCAACTGTGGTAGTTCTTCTCTGAAATATCAGCTGATCGACTCCGAAAGTGAAAAAGTTCTGGCAAAGGGTCTTTGCGAGAGAATCGGTATTGACGGACGTCTGACCTATCAGAAGGCCGGTCTGGACAAGGAGATCACAGAAGCTCCGATGCCGACTCATAAAGAAGCCATCAAGATGGTTCTTGACGCTCTGACCAACGACAAGACCGGTGCTATCAAGAGCCTTGATGAGGTTGGTGCTGTAGGTCATCGTATGGTACACGGTGGTGAGAAGTTCACCTGCTCCGCAGTGATCGATGATGAGATGATCAAAGCTGTTGAGTCCTGCAACGATCTGGCTCCGCTGCACAACCCGGCTAACCTGATCGGTGTAAATGCCTGCAAAGAGCTGATGCCGAATGTACCGATGGTAGGTGTATTTGATACCGCTTTCCATCAGACTATGCCGAAAAAAGCATATCTGTACGGTCTTCCGTATGAATATTATGAGAAATACGGCGTTCGCCGCTACGGTTTCCACGGAACAAGCCACAGCTTCGTTTCTAAAGAAACAGCCAAATTCCTGGGCCTGGATCTTGAAAATTCCAAGATCATCGTTGCTCACCTGGGTAACGGCGCTTCCATTTCTGCTGTAAAGAATGGCAAGTGTGTAGATACTTCCATGGGTCTGACTCCTCTGGCAGGTCTTGTAATGGGTACCCGCTGTGGTGATATCGATCCCGCAATCATGGAGTACATTGCCAAGAAAGAAGATCTGGATATCGCAGGCGTTATGAACGTACTGAACAAGAAATCCGGTGTACAGGGTATCTCCGGTGTATCCAGCGATTTCCGTGATCTGGAAGAGGGAATGGACAATGGAAACGAAAGATGTGCCGATGCCATCGAAGTATTCTGCTACAACGTAGCCAAATTCATCGGTGCTTATGCAGCTGCCATGAATGGTGTTGACGCTATTGCTTTCACTGCAGGTATCGGTGAGAATGGCCCGATCGTTCGTGAGAAAGTTCTTGAGTATCTGGGTTATCTGGGTGCTGAGCTGGATCCGGAAGCTAACAAAAAGCGCGGTGACAACAACGTGATCTCCACAGCAGATTCCAAGGTTAAAGTTTGTGTTATCCCGACCAACGAAGAGCTGGCTATCTGCCGTGATACTGTTGCGCTGGTAAAATAATTCGCTGAAAATTGTATCATCAAAGATACAGAACAGATGCTGATACAGGTTTATTTGGGCTGTCGCATAATGCGGCAGCCCTTTAACTGCCAGACACAGCAGAAAAAGAATATAAATCCGTTACTGTTTACTGGATTGCCAGTGAACAGTAGCTATAAATCCTGTAAAATGTTTAAACTATCAAGAAAAACAGCTTGACAAAGAGATTTACAGACGCTATACTACTTTAAGTGTGATTAGGAGACGATTATGCTTATTGATCTGACAAAACTATTATCTCAGGACAATACCATACAGCAGATGGAAGTTCCGTTGGAATTGACCCATTTTAAACGTGCGAAGGGAGAACAGTACAAGTTCCTGGAAAAATCCCCGGTGGCACTTGTGTTGGAGCATGAGAAAGATCAGGTGGTTAAGATTTCCGGACATTGTTCGGTGGTCTGCATGGTGCCCTGCGCCCGCTGCCTTACCCCGGTCAGAGAAGCTATCGATCTGGACTTTGAGCACCGTGTGGATGTGATGCATCTTGATGCGGATGAAGACGAGTCAGAGATGATGAACTGTATCACGGAAGAAAAATGTCTGGATGTGGACCAGCTGGTGCATAATGAGATTCTTATCCATTGGCCGCTTAGAGTTCTCTGCAGAGAGGACTGTAAGGGTATCTGCACAGTATGCGGACGGAATCTGAACGAGGGACCCTGTTCCTGCGATCAGGAAAATCTCGATCCGCGAATGGCAGCATTCAGAGAAATATTCAGTAATTTTAAGGAGGTGTAGTAATGTCCATCTGTCCAAAGAATAAATCATCCAAAGGTAGAAGAGATAAAAGAAGAGCAAACTGGAAAATGAGCGCTCCGAATCTCGTAAAATGCAGCAAATGTGGCGCCCTGATGATGCCGCACAGAGTTTGCAAGGCCTGCGGTTCCTACAACAAGAAAACTGTTGTTGAAGTAGAAGATTAATCAGAAGACCATCCCGTGTTTATGGGGTGGTTTTCTTGTCTGAGCAGTTGAACGAAAGATGCCTCCGGGGTGTCGGCTGTCAGGTATGTATGCAAATTTCACGCGACTTTAACGAGCACGACTCCGAGACTACAGGCTCGGAGCGAGCGCAG
>JAEDOO010000042.1 GCA_016301965.1 Lachnospiraceae bacterium
TTTGAAAAATACATATACCCCTCTCGGGCCTATCTCGTTTCCGGCCTGCCGTCCGCTCTCCCGAATAAAGAACGAAAGAACGACAGCACCAAAAACTACTCTACCTCAGCAATAACTTCCACCTCAACCAGCACATTCTTCGGCAGCGTCTTCACAGCCACACAGGAACGGGCCGGCTTACCGGTAAAATACTTGCCGTACACTTCATTAAACGCGCCAAAATCTCCCATATCCGACAGAAAACAGGTAGTCTTCAGCGTCTTTTCATAGCTGCTGCCTGCAGCCTCCAGGATAGCGCCCAGATTTTTCATCACCTGCTCCGTCTGCGCTGTAATATCCGTTCCTACAATCTCTCCTGTAGCCGGATCCAGCGGAATCTGGCCTGCGGAAAACAGAATATTACCGGATACAAAACCCTGAGAATAGGGTCCGATAGCTGCGGGTGCTTTGTCAGTACTGATCTGTTTCATAGGAAAATCCTCCTTATATTCATAATAATTCGTATCAAAGTATATCATGCGATGCATGTGCCGACAACTCCACCTGAGCAAATCACTGTATTTTCAGCAGTGCAGCGTAGAAATCGTCGTATATTTTTATCTGCTCGTTCTGAACATCTATATGATTTTTCAGGCATGCAGTCTGCGGATCATCGTAAACACCAGATCCTTCTGGTTCACCAGCGGTTTCTGGTGCGTAAAGAACACGATTCCATCCGTAGGCGACGTGATATTTTCTCGTACTGTGCCCTCATAAGGATCCAGGATTCTAGCCATAATCTGTCCCCGGATCACTTCATCTCCAGGATGCAGGATCGGGCGGAAGATACCGGAGCGCTCCGCATGGATCGCAGTCAATTCATCCTCCCGGATCACACTGGCAATATAACCGCCATGACAGTTATACTTCAGCACACCCATCCTGGTCAGAAACCTGAGCACTGCACTTACCGCCATCTGGGCAGATTCCTCATTGATATTCTCCGTATCGTTGGTATATACGGAAAAAGCATTAGTTCCGCTGATCTGCCAGTTGTAATTTAATGTAGTAGTATCATACGGCTTCGGCTTTCTGAGCACCACATAGGGCAAGCCAAACAAATTGGCCAGACTGGCACTGGAATGGGCTGTCTCCATCATACGCACATGGGGAATAAAATGTCCCGGCATATAAAAGCTGGCAAACTGAATACCATAACTATAACCCTTGATGCATTCCATGACTCCCGCCGCGATACGCTCCGTAGTGCCTCCGTTTTCAATTCCCGGGAATTTCCGGTTAATATCCGTATTGTCCACTGCCCAGAAACGCTTGCCAATGTTCATGGCATAGTGATTGACACTGGGAATTACCAGAATCTCATGATTCTGTGTGATATGACCATGTGCTTCCAACTCCTTCAGTTTCTGAATCAACAGCGAGCAGATATACAGCTGCTGCACCTCATTTCCCCGCAGTGCACCGACAATGCAGGCTGTTTTTTCTCCAAACCCGAACCGATATCCCGTCACACGCAGATCATCTCTGTACGGTGCTTTTAGTGAATACAGTATTTCTTTCCTCATATCTATGTACAGGCGAATGCCTTCCTTCTTTCTCTGAACAGTATGCTTCCTGTCAGCATGTTTATGCAGACCGTCTGTATCTGGTATGCAGTTACACAGATACATCTTTCTGCTGCAACAGTCTTTTCTTTTGCAGAATATCTTTTTCTGCTATGACCTTTTTGTTCTCAGAATACGATACATAAGTGCCCCATGATAAACGATCGGATACTGACGCACTGTGATGATCTTACCATCGCAGGGTGCCGCAATGATCTCTTCGACCGTTCCCTTCAGGGCATTGACGATCTCTCCGATCTGCTGCCCCTTACACACCCAGTCACCGATATCCACCGCCGGCATAAACACGCCGGAAGCGTTGGCATTGGCATAAGCCACATCCTCGGCATAAGCCACATCCGGCACACGGACTTCCTGAGTTTCTCCCTTCCAGATCCCCTCCTGCTTCAGGATGTACAAAATTCCCTCCACGATCTGGTTTCCATAATCTCTGTCAATACGCATACCGCTTCCCGCCTCGATAGCCAAAGTCGGTACTCCCATCATATTCAGTGTATGCGCAAGTGTTGCCTCCTTTACCGTAGCGCTGGCAGAGATCCATACCAGGTCTGCGTTCGCCATTCTGGCATAGGACAAAAGCTTCGCTTCATCCCGTTTTTGCATACGTACCTGCACGATCTCTTTCAGAAAAATATCACTGGCATGGACATCGATACATAAATCCGAACCTATCATGTCATCGATCAGCTGAGAAGCCATATATTCCGTCAGATTGCCGTTTTGATTTCCCGGAAAAATATGATTCATATCAATGTCCGACTGTGGAAGTCCCCGGCTAATGGAGTCAATGCCCAGCGGGTTAATGGCAGGATAAATATCCAGAATTCCGGTAAGCTTTTCCGGCTCCTTCTGTATCCTTCTCTGTATTTCATATAAAACATACATCCCCAGAAGCTCATCTCCGTGAATACCGGTTACGAGAGAAATTCTCTTCTCTTTCCCATTCTTTCTTTGAGGCTCCAGGCGATTTTTTTCCAGCACCAACTGTTCATCCACAGGAAGCTCTATGGTCGCAATAGTCTGTATCATTTTCTACCTCTTCAATCCGTCACGCTGTCTCATTAAAGCGTTTTTCGCTTTTATACTACTAAAAAGTAGCTTGCCTGTCAACAAAGGGAATGCTATAATAAAGCTACTTATAAGGAGTGCTAATAAAATGGATATTAATTATGAATTATATAAAGTTTTTTATCATGTTGCTACTACGCTTAGCTTTTCCGAAGCGTCACGCCAGCTCTACATCTCCCAGTCAGCGGTCAGCCAGTCTGTCAAAACTCTGGAAAAAAAACTGGGAACTCCGCTGTTTATCCGCAGCACCAAAAGCGTCCAGCTGACCCCCGAAGGGGAAACTCTCCTCCGCCATATCGAACCGGCAATTCAGCTGATCCGTCAGGGGGAGAGCAATCTGATGGAAGCAGGAAGCCTCGGCGGCGGACAGCTTCGCATCGGTGCCACCGATACGATCTGCCGTTATCTACTGATCCCCTATTTGAATCAGTACCATAAGCTGTATCCCAAGGTGCATATTCGCATTATCAACCAGACTTCCTTAAAATGTGTGGATCTTCTGGAAAGCGGACAGGTGGATCTGATCGTAACCAATTATCCCAATTCCCGTATGGGAAACCGGGAACAGCTGCAGGTAATCAGTGAATTTCACGACGTTTTTACCGCCAGCCGTTCACACTATCCTCAGCTGGAGAATCGCAGGGTATCCCTGAAGGAGATTCAGAATTATCCGATCCTGATGCTGGACCGTCACAGTACCACCAACGAATTTCTTCACCAGATGTTCCGAAAGGAGCAGCTGGAGCTGATACCGGAGATCGAGCTGGACTCTAACGATGTACTGCTGGATCTGGCCACCATCGGGCTGGGACTGGCTTTTGTGCCGGAATATTGCCTGACTGATCATGAAAAACTTTTCCCTATTACTCTGGCAGAGGAAATGCCCTCCCGAAAAGTCGTTCTCGCCACAGCGGGAAATGCATCCATCACCCAGGCAGCCCGGGAATTTGTGCAGTTATTTGAACAGGACGAATAAGCAAAAAAATATCGCAGTCTGTTTTCTTTATACAAGCAGTCTGCGATATTTTCTTTTCCAGACAGTATTACTGAAACTCTTTTCTCAGTACTTCATGGGGAGCCTCGATATCATTTGCAATGGTATGCTCTGTCAATTCAGATAAAATCTTGATTTTCGCATTAATGATCGGCCGCATACAGTTCGGCACATGCTCCTGATGAGCGCGGTGAATGGCCACACATTCCTTGCAGTTGCCGTGATACCGGCAGGCTTTCTTACAGGGGCAGTGATCCTTTTCGGCGTATTCTGTACGGAATTCGCTGGCAAACTCTTCCTGCAGACGCAGTCCTTCCGCGCGGTTTCCCTTATGAAATTCGGCCATGGCCGCTTTTTCTTTTTTGTTTCCTTCAATAATCATTTTTTCTCCTCAATTGACATATCTTAATATTCTGTTTTTATATGCGCATTGGATATAAAACGCAACACCATCCCGTTTTCCACCATGTCTGCCACATGACAAGCCCCGCCGGGCAAACACCTGGCAGGGCATGTATGTATCCTATGAACTTACATCAGCTTACGGAACAGCTCCTTCAGATCCTCTACACAAGTCTCTTTCGGGTTGCCCGGGCAGCAGGCATCAGCAAATGCGGACTGTGCCAAAAATTCCAGATCCTCTTCCTTCAGGGCTTCCAGCTTGGACGGAATGCCTACATCCGCGGACAGCTTACGAACAGCTTCTACCGCTGCTTTTCTATATTCTTCCTGA
Organism: Lachnospiraceae bacterium; assembly: GCA_016301965.1. GTDB lineage: Bacteria > Bacillota > Clostridia > Lachnospirales > Lachnospiraceae > UBA11957. The sequence goes on from JAEDOO010000042.1 coordinate 4,421, forward strand.
GACATACCTGTGGTATCTACACCCATAGCCTCAGCAATATCTTTGTATTTCTCACCTGTAGTCTCTGCATTGTACTCCATAACGATGGGAAGCATCATAGCGCAGGCAACACCATGCGGTGTATCATATACAGCACCCAGTGTATGAGCCATGGAGTGAGCGATACCAAGACCCACATTGGAGAAAGCCATACCGGTAACAAACTGGCCAAGAGCCATGCCTTCACGGCCTTCCGGTGTATTGTTCACAGCGTCACGAAGATTTTCAGAGATCAGCTTGATAGCTTCCAGATTCAGACAGTCAGCCAGTCTCCAGGCAGCTTTTGTTGTATAGCCCTCGATGGCATGGGTCAGAGCATCCATACCGGTAGCTGCAGTCAGACCCTTGGGCATGCTGGCCATCATCTCCGGATCTACAACAGCAACATCCGGGATATCGTTTACGTCAACACAGACAAATTTTCTCTTTTTCTCCACATCTGTGATAACGTAGTTGATGGTTGCCTCGGCAGCTGTACCGGCTGTGGTCGGAACAGCGATGGTAAATACGGTTTTGTTCTTTGTGGGAGCAACCCCCTCCAGAGAACGAACATCTTCGAATTCCGGGTTATTGATGATGATACCGATGGCCTTACCTGTGTCCATGGAGGAGCCGCCGCCGATGGTGATCATGTAATCTGCGCCGGATGCCTTGTAAGCAGCTACACCGGATTTTACATTCTCGATGGTCGGATTGGGCTTAATGTCAGAATAAATCTCGTAAGCCAGTCCCTCCTGATCCAGAAGATCTGTCACCTTGGCAGTCACACCGAATTTTACCAGATCCGGATCAGAAGCAACAAAAGCTTTTTTGAAGCCTTTGCTCTTGATAATACCCGGGATCTCCTTAATAGCTCCGGCACCGTGATAGGAAATGCCATTCAGTACAAAACGATTAACCATAATAAAAATACCCCACTTTCTTTTTTGCTGTTATCATTTTAACACTTTGCGTTGCATTTGCCTACACAATCTTTAAAAAAAGATATTCTTATCTGAAATATATGAATTTTCGCAAAAAATCAGATACTCTTTCAGAATTTTCTGTTATACTAAGAAAAACTGTGTATCTTCAGATCTACTGAACAAGCACAAGATTTCCTAAAAACAATGCACCTGTCCCACAGGGCAGAAAGGAGATTACATATGCGTTATGAAATCAAGGGAGAAACTCTTCCTGTAGTCATCTGTCACCTGGAAGGAGGAGAACAGATGGTCAACGAGGGCGGCAGCATGGCCTGGATGTCCCCTAACATGAAAATGGAAACCACGACAAACGGAGGACTGGGCAAAGTATTCGGCCGCATGTTCTCCGGTGAGAAACTGTTTCTGAACCGCTACACTGCCATGGGCGGCAATGGTATGATCGCCTTTGCCTCCAGTTTTCCGGGTTCTGTCCGAGCATTTCAGATTTCACCCGGCAACGAGATCATTGCCCAGAAATGCGCATTTTTGGCCAGTGAAGCAAGTGTTGACTGTTCCATTCATTTCACGAAAAAATTCAGTGCCGGTCTTTTTGGCGGTGAAGGCTTTATCCTGCAGAAATTCTCCGGAAACGGAATTTTGTTCGCTGAGTTCGACGGTCATGTAATCGAATATGATCTGCAGCCCGGCCAGCAGATTGTGATCGATACCGGTCATCTGGCGGCCATGAGTTCTTCCTGTCAGATGGAGATCGTCAGCGTCCCCGGCGTGAAAAATATGCTGTTCGGCGGCGAAGGCATCTTTAATACCGTAGTCACCGGCCCCGGACATGTCTGGCTGCAGACCATGCCCATCAGTAATGTGGCTGGCGCGCTGCGCCCGTATCTGCCGACAGGAAATACTAACTAATACTAATAAAAACAGCTGTACTACCTATACCTGGTACAGCTGTTTTTTACTTATCGCAATGTCCGCAAATATACCTTATGCTCTGGCGTAACCCGATAGCTTTCAATGGCTTTCTGAATAGTCTTTCTATGCACCCACGGTGAAAGCTTTCTCTCTTCCAGATACGAAATCACACTCTCCCACTGCTTGGCCAGCGCAGTGGCAAAGTACCAGGCAATCATCATGTTAACATAGTATTCTTCGGAAATGACTTCCGCCACCATGGCAGGATACTCCGGGGCAAAATCCTCATCCAGATACATGCGCATCAGCATGCCGATGCCATAACGGACCGTATAGGTTTTTCCCGAAACGATCCACTGACATATATGGGGCAGCAGATCTTTTTTATGTTTCGTAAAGCATTTCGGCTCCGCAAAATCACAGGTCGCCCAGTTGTCGATATACGGAAAAAAACGTTCTATCTCCGCCAGACATGTTTCATAATCCCGGATCCCCGTAATCAGCATCATATGCAGATTGTTTTCCTCGTAATACCGGTGCGGCAGTTCATGAATAAAAGCTTTCGCTTCTTCTGTTTTGCTGAAATCCTTCGCAAATTTTCGCAAAACGGGAGTTCTGATACCAATGATTCGTTCTTTATCGATATTTGGCATCAGACGACTGTGAAAATCCCGATAGCCAGTATCCTGTAAGGCAAACAATTGTTGCTGCAAGGCAGTTTGTTCTATCATTGATCTGTACCTCATGTTTAAGACACTTATTCATCAAAATCTCTGCTAATGATCTGTAATTGCAGATCAAATCAGAGAAGCTCCGCAAACAACCGCAAAAACATCTGCCCCAGCCGAAGCTGCGCCTTCTGTCCTGATCTGTACTGCTCTGTGACCTCACGACTCTCGGCCATGGTTCTTTCCATGTCTTCGCGTATCTCTGTGACTGCAGCACAGTCCGCCATAAAACAACCGTTCTCAAAATGATGATACAGACTGCGGTAATCCAGATTGATGGTGCCGCAGGTAGCCATACAGTCATCCGCCACACTCATCTTGGCATGACAAAAGCCCGGAGTCCACTCATAGATCCGCACACCGTTTTTGACCAGCCCGGAATAGAAAGACCGGGTAATGCTGTAGATCAGCTTTTTATCCGGAATACCCGGGGTAATGATCCGCACATCCACACCACGCTTGGCTGCCAGAGACAGAGCCTGCGCCATTTCGTCCGTAATAATCAGATACGGTGTCACAAACCAGCAGTAACGCTCTGCCTTATTTGCCATGCTGATATACACGTTTTCGCCCACCTGCTCATCATCCATGGGGCTGTCCGCATAGGGCTGGATAAAGCCCTGCTGCTTTGCCTGATACGTAATGTCCGGCAGATATCTGTCCAGATCTGCATCATCCGCATCGTTGGCCCGGATGGCATTCCACATCTCCAGAAACGTGACCGTCAGAGAACGCACCGCATCTCCCTTCAGACGGATCCCCGTATCCTTCCAATCGCCGTAAGGATGCGTCACATTAAAATATTCGTTGGCCAGATTGTAGCCGCCGGTAAAACCGACTTTTCCATCAATCACCGTGATCTTTCGATGGTCACGGTTATTTAAGAACATATTCAGACCGGGAACAAAAGGATTAAACACACGGCAGGCGATTCCCTTTGCCTCCAGAGAATGGGCAAAATCCTTATTCACAAAGCCGATTGAACCCATGTCATCGTAAAAAACTCTGACCTCCACACCGGCTTTTACCCGCTCCTCCAGCACATCCTGGATCCTTTTCCAGGATTCCTCGTTCTCAATGGCATGATATTCCATAAAGATAAAATGCTCAGCTTTCGCAAGCTCTGTAAGCTGCGCTTCCAGTCCCTTCGCAGCATCATCATAATATGTCACATCCGTATTCTGATAGACCGGGTACTTTGAATATCCATGCAGATAAGAAGCTATTCCACACGCTTTTGGATTATTTTGCCTCAGCTTTTCCAGTACATCCGTATTGTTCGGAAGCTTCGGCAGAAGTACATCATCGATCATCCGATACCGCTTTCGCATATTCCAGGTACTGAAATCCAGGCCGATCAGCAGATACAGTACCACGCCCAGCACCGGTGCTACCAGAATCAGAATGATCCAGGGCATCTTGACCGTTGATGTCTTGTTCTCGCTGTAGATAGCCAGAACAAGGAACAGGCTGAAGATCCTTGTCGCATAATCGAGAAACTGAGCATACTGATTTAACTTAAGAAACAACAAGACCCAGAAGATCAGCTGCAGCAGTATGGCTATACCGCAGAACATCAGTCGTTTAACGCCGTTTTTCATCTTGGCCTTTCCCTCAACGGTCGTATCGTTTACCATTTTTTGTCCTCTCCTTTGCAAAAACAGAAACCTTTATCAGATATAATATCACATTTTCTTAAGGATAGACATAAAAATACAATTACTTTCAATATCCTGGGTACACTAAAAGAAGCCACGGTTCGACTCCTGATATACAGCAGAACTCCCCGGGGCTTCTCATCATTCATTTACTTTTTTACTCCACCAGATACACATCCGCATATCTCTTACCAAACTGCAGCGCAGCACTGTGAGAATTAAAGAAAATATCCACATGACCATAGACTGTTCCACGGTCCTCCACTACATAGGTCTTTCCGTTAATACTGATCTTAGTACCCAGCGGTACACCGCCCATGGCAACGGTACGGCCTTGTGTGGCCTTGGTACCGCTGGCTGTGATGCCATCGCTCTTTCCACAGCACTTGGAGCAGGCACAATAAGCTGTCAGCTTAAAATGGCCCAGATATGTACCGGAAGAGCCTTGCTTTTCCTCTTCCTTAGACTCTTCTTTCTGCTCCTCCTTTTTTGGGGCTTCTTCTTTGGTATTCTGCTTTATCACATCAGGACTGGGAACCTTCGACGCAGCTTCCTCTTTTTCCTTTGCAGCAGCCTTCTCAGCAGCGGCTTTTTCCTGCGCGGCTTTCTCAGCGGCAGCTTTTGCTTCGGCAGCTTTCTTTGCGGCAGCCTGTTCGTCCTTCTGTTTTTTCAGCAGGCTGTTCAGCTCGTCCTCCTGCTTACTGATCTGTTTTAACAGTGCAGCCGCATTGGATTCGCTGTCCTTGATCTCAGACTCATATTCCCGAATTTGCACGTATGTTTCTTCCACCAGTTCGGAAACCTCTTCCTCTCTGGCTTCGTACTGTTTCTGCAATTCCTCGATGGCAGCCTTTTCTTCTTTGACCTTTTCTTCTTTCTGGGCGATGAGTTTCACGGTCTCTTCGTATTTTTTCAACATATCGCGATCATATTCGGCAATGGCAGAAATATTTTCGGCTTTATTCAGGAAATCGGAAAAGCTGTCCGCACTGAGCAGAATCTCCACATAAGAGGATGTATCATTTTCATACATATACTGGATGCGAAGCTTCATATCTTCGTATTGCTCCTGCCGGTCTACTTCTGCGGCATCCAGATCTGCCTGCACCCCCTTCAGTTCTTCCTGTTTATCATCGTATTGTTCCTGAAGATCAGCCAGACTGTTCTTCAACTCACTCATCTGCTGATTTAATTCTGTCAGATACGCCTGCTTATCATTCTTTTTGCTTTTTAGACTCTCCAGAGTCTTTTTAGCGCTCTGATAATCCGCCTGTGTTTCTTTCTGCTGAGCCTTTTTGCTGTCGATCTGTTCCTGCGTGGTCTGGGCATAACAATTCAGTCCCCAGGCAGATGTCATCGCCAGCGAAAGAATCATGGCGATAATTCTTTTTCTTCTCATTGGCACACCTCTATCTTTGCGATGTGCCTATTATAGCATAGATTGCCTGTTTTTTAAATCTTCTTTTAAACTTTTGTAATATTTATGCAATTCATTTTGTTATTTCATGTAATAGTTGTGATATTCGCAGAAAGTATATCCATAAAATTTCACTATACTATTTGATCACACCACTATTATGCGCAACATAAAAGGAAACTTTCACTTTTCCTCATCAATCTATGGTAATTGACATTGGTTCTGAACAGATACACATTTTCTTTATATTCAGTTGACAGTCACACTATATATACCATATACTTTATACTACATGTGTAAGATTTTTGGAGGAATGATTATGAAACATCTGCCACAGATTTCCGAAGCAGAATACGAAGTAATGAAAATTGTCTGGGCATATGCCCCTATCAGCACCAACGAAATTACAGAACGACTGGTACGAGTCTCCGACTGGAGTCCCAAAACCATTCAGACGCTGATCAAACGTCTGGTTAACAAAGGCGCGTTATCTTACGAAAAAGAAGGCCGTGTTTTTGTATACACGCCGCTGGTGCAGGAGAAAGAATATGTCGGAGAGAAAAGCCGATCCTTTCTGAAACGGTTTTATCAGGGAAATATCACCGCTATGGTATCGGCATTTCTGGAAAATGATGCTCTATCGGAGGATGAAATTGATTCTCTGCGAGATCTTCTCTCCCGAAAACAGACAGGAGGACAAAACCTTGACTGATTTTATGCTGCGTTTTCTGATCAGCAATCTAAGAATTGTCCTGGCTTTCTCTCTGCCCTGTCCCTGCATATACCCACGTTTCTCCCTGATCCTGGGACTGATACAGGATTCCTTCTGTCTCACCCGCACCGGTCAGCGCCAGCACGGTCAGCAGTTCTCCCTCCATCTCCGGCATACACAGATACGCGTAGTCCGCTGCAGTAAAAGCAAGCTCTGCCGCCAGCGGTGGAAGCTCCGTCACCGTATCCACCGGCATCTGCATCTCTGTAAATGTTGCTCCGCCGTCTCTGGTCACATACAGTCGGGAGTAGGACTGGGAAGCACCGCTAAGTCCCGCAAAGCCGAAATTCTCATCATAAAATACGAGCCCCTCTGTCACACCGATATTTCCCCCGAAGGGATCTGTATTGATCCTGTTCCAGGTGCTGCCGCCATCCTCCGTTTTTTCCATCTCGTAATATCGGCTTCCTGCTGCCGCATCGGTGACGACCAGCCGCCAGCCCACCGCTTCTGTCAAAAAGAAATACATGGTTCCATCGGACTGATCCACACTCCAGGATGTACTCTGCTTTGACTCCTCGATCTGTGCTTCTTCCTGGGCCTTACTGAGCTCGGAAGCACTGGTGTATTCCGGCTCCATGATATAACGCACAGGTATGATCTCACTGTCTTTTCCCGGAACATGCAGAGAGACTTCATATCCTTTCAGTTCGCCGCCTGCCCTGAGCATGTCTATATAATTTCCGCTTTTGGCCTCACCATCTCCGTCCGCGTCTCCCGGAAGATAGACAAGACCCTCCGCAGAGCTGAAAGAACGTTTTCCGTAATACAGGATCTCGAAAGTGTCCTCTCCGCTGCTTTCTGCCATAACACTCACCATATCTTCACAATTTGCCTTTTCAAGGATGTTGAGCATAGGCGCAAGCTTCATATCTTCATTGTAATCAGCTCTGGCCTCACCTGACAGCCATACTGTAATCTTTGGGCTTTTGCTGCTGTCATAATCCACAAGATATGTATCCGTTTCGCCGTCTTCATTTTTTCCATAAAGGAACGCAGAAAATGTCAAAATCTTTCCGTCTTTGTCAAAGGTCATCTGAAATGAGTTACTGATATACAATTCCCCGGGCATACCAAAAGCCGTGTCCAGATCTGTCAGTACCCCCTCTGCGCCATCTTCAAAGAAATTATCATGTTCCAGAGGTACTGTTTTTTTTCGCTTCAGCTCATCAATTTTCCAGGAGAGCGCACCATGGTACGGTATAGCCGAATAAACGATTTTCCCGCCAAAATACGCCGTTCCCAGAACAAACAAAAGCAGTTCCAGCCAGAACAGCATCCCCTTTTTGCATACTTCTTTCTTCTCCTTTGCCCGGATCCGGAAAAAAATCCAGAGCACGCAGCAGATAAAGCTGACAACACCGCTCACAGCCAGAACCGGCAAATGTCTTCTGAGCCCACCCAGCCAGCACATTCGATATAGCTGATACATGAAGATCAGATATGCCGCCAGACAGACTGCCTTACTGATATGATATGCTTTTTTCATAATCTTTCTCCTTTGACGCAATACTGATGTTATCCTTGATGACCTTATTTCCCATATACCGAAAACTGCCGTTTTCATTGTATTTCACCATCAGCTCACTGGTGATCACTGCGTCATCACATATCACCATATCGCAGACCGCATCCACTGTCAACGTCACCGTTCCGTCTTCATTTTCGCGGGCTGCCGTTACT
>JAEDOO010000043.1 GCA_016301965.1 Lachnospiraceae bacterium
GGATGTGGTCATTGCGATAACATCCCGGCTTACCGTTGCTGCCAGACTGATATGTTCATGATATCTGTGTGTTCTGTTCTGTCGTTTTTTTCTGTTTCTTTCTCTGTTCAAAGCTTTTGTTCTTCCGTCTTTCTAATTTGATATATTTACAAATTTATATATGCAATTTTCGTTTCAGTTCATTCCTTGCTTTTCTGTCACCGATGATCATGGTACCGCTCCACAAGAGCACCGACAGCCCCAGAGCGATCCAGGCCAGCACGATATGGTTTAAGAATCCCGTAAAATGTAATGCCACATCGAGAATACTCAATAGCACCGCCGCCAGTTGCATCAGCAGGTAATTCTGCCAGCGTGAGGAATTGATGGCCATGCAGATCACAATGGCCAATACCAATCCATAGATTACGCAGGGCAGACCAAACTCCAAAGACCAGCCCGTCCAATCCAGAGATACATCGATCAGGATCATCAAACCCAGCACCACAAAAATCTGCGTATAGATCACTCGAATATGGCCTTGTCGATGTCCCAAAACATCCCACAGTGTCAGGATCAGGTAAGCGATGATGCCTCCTGTGATCACGGACCAGGTTTTCGGTAAACTGTCATACGTCATATAATTTACAAAAACAAGGATCACCTCCAATGCCAATGCCAGGAATAAGAGGATCCTGCCGACTTTCTGAAAGCGTCTCGTCTTTTGTTTTACATCCGGATATCCAACTGCACTTTCTATCGTTTCTTCCTTTTCTTCTTCCAACGTAAGTACACCGTGACACAAAGGGCAGATCTGGGTATCATCCAGGATACGGATTCCGCAGCGTTTACATTTTTTCATTTCTGCCCTCCTCTATTCATCAAATACTCCATTTGTCTCTATAGACACCTCGAGTCCTTCCTGACTTAGACTTTCAAAAAATATTTTCTGTACAGAGGTGTCCTTTAACAGAGAACCAACGGTCACCACCAGTTCATCCCCGTAAGAGCACACCGTTACTTTCATATTTTGTCCTGCAGATGGAGATAAAATAACCTGAAAGCGTTTGATATAAGGGCGGTACTCATCTTTTACAGAAAGCATGCCCACATTTGTCAACGTGGTCGTCGTTCCCTTAATGCCGCTCAGATACACTATCTTCATTACCGGCTTTTTCAAAAGCAGCGGCACTGCACGCAAAGCCAGATTTTTCTGATTTGACACATTATAGCAGATCAGCTGTTCTAAATGCTCTCGTGTGATCTGTTTTTTCAGCTCAGCCTGCACCAGGAGCATGATCTCTTTCCTGTCATACTCTTCTTTCTGCGGATAAAACGGAATGCTCACCATGGCAAAAAAGTTCCGCGTAGTCACTGATCCGAAGAACGGGCGCAGATTCACCGGAACGCAGAGTACTATGGGCTTTTTCGATGGATTCTCATGCATAAAGGCTTTATAAATACTGTACACATAGATTCCACACAGGTACTCATTGATGCTCATGGACATCTCTTTTGCTTTCTTTTTTACTTCCTGTACAGAAAGATACCCATGGATCACGCCAAGCTCTCCTCGTGCCAGACGTTCACCTCGGATATGCACTGCAGGAACTGCCTTGTAGCTCTTTTTGTCTACCTTTTTGTAATGTTTCAGATAGCTGTCCTCTGTCCCCAGCCAGGTGTCATCGGACAAGTGATCCTCATCCTCCGCAAATGCACCCGGATATCTGAGACGCAGATACTGATATGTCAGCTCCCGCAAAAAATTCATCGCGCCGGCACCGTCCGCCAGCACATGAAACACTTCCAGATTGATACGGTTTCTGTACCAGGTCACCCGAAACAGATAATGCTTATTTTCCCGGGGTTCTATAAAGCGACAGGGAAAATCGTCTTCTTCCCGGATCACCGGTGTTCCTTTGATATTTGTCTCAAAATAGTACCAGAACATGCCCGTGCGCATACGCACATTCATGGTGTCAAACCAGGGAAGCACCAGCTCCAGCGCCTTTTGCAGGCAGTCCGGGCTGATCTCTTCCGTCAGCGTGACACTCATCCGATACACGTTTGTCATGGTTTCGTTGGCAATGACAGGAAAAAGGTTGGCGGTGTTGTCAAGTTTTCCCCAGCCGACCTCTTCCCTTCTGCTCTTTTTTTTCATATACATCTGTCCTTCTTATAACTGACTCAGGATGTGGCGGGCCACATAGACACCGCTGGCGGAAGCGTGAGACAGGGAATGGGTCACGCCGCTGCCATCACCGATGAGATAAAGTCCCTTATAGCGGCTCTCCAGATTCTCATCAATATCCGCCTCCATGTTGTAGAATTTGACTTCCACACCGTAAAGCAGGGTATCATCGTTGGCTGTACCGGGAGCGATCTTGTCCAGCGCATAGATCATCTCGATAATACCGTCCAGAATACGTTTTGGCAGTACCAGACTCAGATCACCGGCAGTGGCTTTCAAGGTAGGAACCACCATACCTTCCTCTATCCTGTGCTCTGTACTTCTGCGGTCTCTGAACAGATCGCCGAAACGCTGCACGATGACACCACCGCCCAGCATATTCGACAGATGGGCAATACTCTCTCCGTAGCCGTTGCTGTCATTAAAGGGCTGTTCTGAATACAGATTTTCTTAAATTTCGTTCCGGCGGTGGAATACAGCTTTGTTCCCTCTCCGCCGTAGCGCATATTGATGTCATCCACATAGCGCATCAGATCCAGTGCCTGCCTGCGTCCCACATGCTCATAGAGCGTACCGCCAAAATCGTTGGTGATATTGTATTTTCCGTCCGAGAAAGCTCCGGCTCCGCCGAAACCACTCATGATGGAACAGCTTTTACAGTGGATGCAGCTTTTGATCTTTTCTCCATCGATGGGACATTTTCGCTTTTCCAGCGCGCGTCCCGCCTCAAAAACCACCACTTTCAGTTCCGGTCTCTTTTCTACAAGTTCATATGCCGAGAAAATACCTCCCGGCCCTACTCCTATGATGATTACATCGTATTTATTTTTCATGATAAACTTCTTTCATAAATATAATATCTCCGTATCTGCTCAGTACGTTCACAGATCCGATTCGCAAGTCCCTGAAATACTATACAGGTTGGAGAAATGATCCATCTTTTTTTCTTTCCTATTCAAGTATATGGGGAAAACCGCATTTTGTCCAGCACTGTATCCCCAGACATAACACGCAAAAAGGCCCACTGGACTTTTTCATATGCATGACAACACAAAAAAGCCATGGGTTCTGTCTTTCACAGACAGCCTCCATGGCTTCTTTGGTATGTTATATGTTTTTGTGCTATTGATTCATAAACCCGGAAATCAATGAGATAGATATTGCTTACTAAAGCAATATTCACTTCCCTTATGACAGGAAAGCATCTGCGATCATATAATTAAGCTTTGTCGCATAATTATAGTCTTCTACCAAATGTACCACGCAGTCTTCCGCAAGTTCTTTCGGATCCATGGGAAGTACTCCGTCTCTCACCTTCACATACTGCATCGGCAGATATTCCCGCAGCATGCTGAGGGGAATTTCAACCTCGGAAAGATTGTCAAACAGCTTCTGTATCGCAGCTTTCATTTCCGGCTGTGAAAAATAATAACGACATCTATCCGAAAAACTGTATTTTCTCTTGATAGCAATCTGCGCTTCTGTTCCCCGATAATACTTTTTCCAGTTGCCCGGTTCTTTCAGCATAGTGTCTTCCATCGTTTCAATAAATCTCGCCTGCTTTTCTTCCGGAACAAGCTGTTTTTCAATCATGGAAAGTGCAAATAAACCTTCGCGCAGAGAGAACGTCAATGCCGGACCAACCTTTAGGATTGCGATTCCGTCTTCAACCATTTCACGCAGTTTTTTTGGTGACTGGTAATCTGTAGAATGACCTTCCAGGACAATATTTTTGTATTCTTTCATAGCCGTAGTAAGTTCTGCAGCATTCACCCGGTTGTAATGGAAAATATCCGCATCGCCAAACTCAACTCCCGGCTGAACCACGATTCCGATAATATTATCGAAGGCATCCTTTAATCCACGTTTTTCAAACTCAGCCTGATAAACAGCCAGTGTCTTTGCCACTGCTTCAGGGCTTGTAACCTTTATGCTGTCCTCTTCTTCCTGAGCGCCACCCGGAATCGGCACCTCGCTTCCAATAATAAATGCCGGTCTGGCTTCATCCGGATTCTCTTTTAACAGCTGCTGATATGCCTCTTCACATGCCTCATAAAGGATTGCGCCCCTTCTCGCAATAGTCTCATCCGTAAGCATTTCATCTTTTGAATCATCTCCCAGACGCATACTTGTGTCCAGGTGAATCTTCTTATAACCTGCCAGTACGAACAGTTTTACAAGCTCTACCGCTTTTTCCATCGCATCTTTTTCCGGCTCGTTCTGCCATGTCAACGGTCCAAGATGATCCCCGCCCAAAATAATCTTGTCTTTGGGGAATCCGACACTGTCGGCAATTTCAAAAACAAAATCCCGGTAATCCGCAGGCTTCATTCCCGTATATCCGCCATACTGATTTACCTGATTTGCAGTAGCTTCCAGCAAAACATAGTCGTCAAATCTTTTGGCCTGTTTCAGACAAGCTTCAATTACCAAATCGTTTGCCGTGCAGAAAGAAGGGATTCCCACATAATTCATTCCCTCTTTTCTCTTCTGTAAAATAGCTCTTAATGCGTCCATTTTTTCCTCCATATATTTTTTATTTTTCTAAATAACGCAAAATATGTGTACCGTATACTCTGACACATATTTGCGATATGCCCTTTACTTAAACTGCTGTATAGCAATTTGCAAAAAATTTCTTTCTTGTTTGTTTGCATTATACTTCCCATGTTTTCCCTTGTCAATATAAAAGCGTAACGTTTCGCTTATTTTTTCTCAAACAATTCCCGCATATACTTTATTTCTTCATCTTTTATTTTGATATGCTATTAATAATTAAGCGAAACGTTTTGTTTTTTTGTCTCCGTATGTATTTTATCCGTAAACAACATATTATTCACTTCCTGTTTTCCTGAAAAAATCCCTCTATCTCCTGTGACCGGTAACCGGAAAAGCCATGGAAACTGTCCTTTTCTGACAGTTGCCACGGCTTTTCCTCTGTGTTATGTGTTTATATTATGTGTTTGTTTTATGTGTTGTTTCACTTATCTTATGTGTTTTATCACTTCGCGAAAGAAGCAGCGCTTACTGAACGATCACGCCGTCCTCATCCCACAGATCATGCCAGTCTTTTGCGCCCGGCCACAGGAATACCTGACCTTTTACAAGACGGTTGTTAGCTTCCAGAGTTTTAATCTTGGCCATTTCTTCCTCTGTCAGCGGATCGCCGTCGATGGTGCTTCCCAGGTTGCTGGTGTACTCAGCTTCCCATACGGAGAACGGAATCGGAATAGCGCCTCTCTGTACGGCCCATTTCAGGCAAATCAGTGCCGGATGGCAGTTATGAGCGGCAGCGATCTCCTGCATGATCGGTGTCTTCATATCGGCGATATCGCCTGCTTCCATATCACGCTCCGGTCTCTGGGGAGATCCAAGGGGCATAAAGCCTACCGGCTGGATACCATGGCCTCTGAGGTAATTGAATACCTCTTCCTGCTGGAAGCAGGGATGCTCCTCAAACTCGCACATGGCTGGTTTGATGCGGCACAGCGGCAGAACAGCTTCCATTTTCGGAACGGTCATGCTGGACATACCGATACCTTTTGCCAGGCCCATATCCACCAGACGCTCCATCTGTCTCCAGGTCTTCATGAAACGCTCTACGGAGAAAGGTTTGGAATCAGGGTTACGGGAATCCACGTCACAGTGCGGTGCATGGTAGTTCGGGAATGGCCAGTGCAGGAAATACATATCCACATAGTCCAGTTTCAGATCCTTTAAGCTCTTGGCCAGAGCGATCAGGATATCGCCGTCACCGTGCATATCGTTCCAGGCTTTGGTCATGATGAAGAGGTCTTCTCTCTTGCAGAGACCGTCGCGGAATGCTCTCTGGAACACATCACCGATCATATCCTCGTTGCCGTAGCAGGCAGCGCAGTCGAACATACGGTAACCGGCTTTGATAGCACCGTAAACAGCGTCAGAAACCTGCTCTGCGGTGAAACGGTCAGAACCGAAGGTTCCCATACCGATGCAGGGAACTACCTGTCCATTGTTTAACACGATTTTCGGAATTGCATCCGGATTGATTGTACCCATAGTAAAAATCCTCCTTAATTATGTTTAACTTACAACCGCACAAAGGTGCGGGTATTGCTCTTACAAATCACTCAGTATTACAATTATGCCTCGCTGTCGATCAGGATCTTACCCTTTACGGTACCCGGGGTCTTGAACAGCTCAAAAGCTTCATCGATCTTGCTGAGCGGAATGATCTTAAAGGTAAAGGAATCATCCAGCTTCAGATCCCCAGTGGCAAAATAGTGAGCTACGCAGTCCCACTCATGTCCCGGGAAGGGAGCGCTGTAGGACATCCAGGAACCGGTCAGGTTAAATTCCTTGCGGTTGATATTTTCCCATTCTTTTACGCTGAAGGTCAGCTCTTTTGTCGGTGTACCGATAAAGCATACATCTGCCTTGTTGGCTGCCAGCTCGAAAGCCATCTTCATGGTGATGGTGTTTCCGGCGGTCTCAAATACGTAATCAAAGCCTTTGCCGTCTGTCATGGCTTTGACTTCTTCCATAAAGCCCTCTTTCAGCGTATTGATACCGGCGGTAGCACCAAGACGTATGCCCAACTCCAGTCTTTCATCCACGATATCAAATACCACAACCTTTTTAGCGCCGAAGATCTTTGCCCACTGCATGGTCAGCATACCAATGGTACCGCCGCCAAGGATGGCAACTGTCTTTCCGCCTTTGTAGTTGGTTCTCTCCAATCCGTGCAGAGCAACGGTTGCCGGCTCAAAAAATGCTCCCTGCTGGAAGGAAACGCTGTTTTCAAATTTTACCGCATTGGCTTCCGGCACGCACACATACTCCGCGAAGCTTCCGAAGGAATGAGAGCCGATAAAGTCATAATGTTTGCACAGAGAATAGTTGCCTTTCTGGCAGTCTTCACATTTCATGCAGGGTACCAGGGGAATACCAGCCACTCTGTCTCCCGGTTTTACGGAAGTCACACCCTCTCCCACTGCTTCCACAGTACCGGAATACTCATGACCCAGCACGATGGGATAATAATGTGCCGCGTCCGCGTTGACACGGGGGATATCGGATCCGCAGATACCGGTATATTTTACCTTGATCAGTACCTGACCTTTTTTCGGCACCGGTTTCTCGATGTCCTCATAGCGAATGTCGCATTTTGCATGAACCACGCCAGCTTTCATTGTTTCCATTACTGATTGCCTCCTCTTTTTTTCATGATACCTTTCAGCTGCTGGTACAGCTCCAGGTAAGTTTCATAGTTTGCGTCGTATACGGCGCTGTTTTCTCTATTTGGTGTATGCTGTCTCTTAACCTCAATGGTCTTCTCCACAGCCTCATCAAAATCTTTATATACCCCGACGCCCACACCGGCCAGAAGCACGGCGCCAAGCGTAGTGGCTGTATCCGATGCCGGTACCACGATGGGTTTGCCGGTAATGTCGGCTTTGATCTGTGTCCAAAGCAGTGAGTTGGCAGAACCACCCATGGCTCTGAGCACCTCAACCTTAGCACCCACTTCTTCTGCCACATCCAGGTTATGTTTTAAGGCAAACGCTGTACCTTCCATAGCCGCACGGATCATATGTCCTTTTGTCTTGGAGAAATCGAGGCCGTAGAATACACCTTTGGCATTGGGATCCCAGATCGGAGAACGTTCACCGGCCATATACGGAAGGAAGATCACGCCATCACTTCCTGCAGGAACTACCTCAGCGATCTCATTGAACAGCTGCAGAGAACTCTTGCCCTGCTCTTTGCCAACAAGCCTTTCATATCCGCCGAACTCTCTCTCCAGCCAGCGCATCACTCCGCCGCCGCCTGTAGTACCGCCCTGCAGCAGCCAGCGATCCGGAACTACGTGATAACCAAGGATCAGCCTGGCATCCCCCTTCGGGTTGTCCGTACAGATACTCATACCACCGGCCTGTCCGCCCTGTTCCTGGGTCTCACCCACATGAAGTACACCGGTTCCCAGTGTACCGCAGGCTGCGTCTAGACCACCGGCAGCTACCGGAATACCTTCCACCAGACCGCACTGTGCTGCGGCTTCTTTGGTAACTTTGCCTACGATGGCATGACAGGGATAGATCTCCGGTAAAAGGTCTGTGCAGAATCCGAATTCTGCTGCCATAGCAGAATCCCATGTACCCTTAGCCATGTTAAAGCAGTGCAGACCGTAGCCCTGAGACAGATCCTGAGACATCTGTCCGGTCAGCATATAGGCGATATAGCTGTTGGACTGCAGAATCTTTGTTGTCTTAGCATAAACCTCCGGCATATTTCTCTGATACCAGAGAATCTTCGGTGTGGTGTAAGACGGCTGCAGCGGGTTGCCGCACAGTGCCAGAATGTTGTCCGCACCGATTTTTTCATTCATTTCATCGCAGATATCCTGCGCTCTCGTATCCATCCAGATGGGTGTGCGGCAGAGAACTTCTCCTGCTGCATCCATAGCGATGGCTGACCAGCTCTGTCCATCGATGCCAATACCGGCAATCTCCTCCGGACGGATATTTCCCTGTGCCAGGACCTTCGGAATTGCCTGACAGATAGCGCTCCACCATTCCCGCGGATCCTGCTCAGCCCAGCCCGGCTGCGGATAATATACGTTATAGTCACCGTTGCCCGAAGCCAGTACGCTGCCCTTTTCGTCAAATACCGCAATCTTGCAGGCACTGGTGCCTATATCAATACCCAACAAACATGTTCTCATGATTACCTCCCATACATCAGCTGTTATTCTGTTTTATGTTGCCCTCATCAAACGCTTAACATTTTGTTTTCTTTATTTATCTGTCTGACGGAACGGCCTCCTACATAAGAAGTAGACAGGATCACCATCTCCGCCGGTTTCTCATCATTCCCATTCAGCCGGTCCAGCATAAGCCGGACAGCAGACATTGCCATCTGCCTTGTAGGCTGTGTCATAATAGACAGTTTTGGCGAACATGCTTTGGCGAATTCCACATTATCAAAACCGATGATCGACAGCTCCTCCGGAACCCGGATGCCCGACTCGTTGATCTCTATCATGGCGCCTACCGTCATCTCATAATTTGAAACCAGCACCGCCGTCATATCCGGATGTGTTTCATGCAATGTGCGCATGGCTCTGGCGCCGCCCTTGATGGTATAGTCTCCACAGACCATCAGGGAATTTTCCAGAGAAAGGCCTGCTTCCATCATGGCTTTCTGAAATCCCCAGTTTCTGGCACTGGCCGTGTATACTTCCTGAGGACCCGAAATCAGGCCGATTTTCTGATGGCCCGCGTCCACCAGACGCAGCACCGCCTCTTTTGCCGCTCCTTCATTATCCGCCAGCACACAGTCCCCGATAAATCCCCTGACCTTCCGGTCAATCAGCACTACCGGTTTTTTCTGTTCAGCGAATAGGGAAAGGCTCTCGCTGTATTCGCCGGTGGGCATGATCAACAGTCCGTCTACCCTTTTGTGCAGCAGAAACTCAATGGCTTCCGCCTCCCGGTGCACATCGCTGCGGCAGTCGCACAGCATGGTCGCGTATCCGTTCTGGCGCAGAATATCCTCCGCCACTGAGATCATTTCGGCACAGAAAATATTATTCAGCTCCGGAATCACGATACCAATGATCTTTGTCTTATTCGTCTTTAGCCCCCGGGCAGTCTCATTAACCTCGAAATGCAGGGCTTCAATAGCCGCCTCAATCTTGGCCCGGTTTTTCTCCCGAACGTTTCCGCCGTTTAAATAGGAAGAAATAGTGGCCAAACCCAGCCCGGTCTCACGGGCTATATCTTTGATGGTTGCTCCCATGGTTTCTTCCTCCATTTGTGTTTTAAATGTTATATCCGGAAATACGTATATTCATTTTCTGCAGGACTGTTGTTTTGTCAACAGCCTGCTTTTCTTTCCGATTACTGTATCTGATCAGATATCAGCCTTGCCGTCGCAGCCGCACATCTTCATACGGGCAATCACCTGCTCTTTGACAGCCGCCATAGCAACCACACCCAGTTTTTTGGGATCGTAGGTATCCGGCTTTTCAGCCAGCAGTTTCTTTACCGCGTCGGTGTAGGCTACACGAAGTTCTGTAGCAAAATTTACCTTGCACATACCGTTGGCAACACATTCTTTCACATCGGCCTCGCTCAGACCGGAAGCACCGTGAAGTACCAGAGGAGCAGCAACTTTCTCTGCGATCACTTTGACTCTGTCTTTATCCAGCACCGGGTCGCCTGCATAGAAACCATGGGCTGTACCGATAGCTACGGCCAGAGAACAAACACCTGTACGCTCCGCAAACTCTTTTGCTTCCTCGGGATCAGTATATTTGTCAGCTTCTGCTTCCAGATCATCCTCTTTACCGCCGACTTTTCCCAGTTCAGCTTCCACCGGGATACCTACGGCATTGGCTACATCTACGACTTTTTTGGTCACTGCCACATTTTCTTCGAAAGGAAGTCCGGAACCATCAATCATTACGGATGTGTAACCTGCATTGATTGCCTGTACAGCCAGCTCAAAGCTGCTGCCGTGATCCAGATGCAGACATACCGGAACATCAGTCTTTGCCGCCTCAGCTTTAACGATCGCTGCAAACGTCTCCAGCGTACCGTACTTTACGGTAGACGGCGTGGTCTGCATCATCACCGGAGCCTTAACCTCCTCTGCTGCCGCGATAACAGCTTTAACCATTTCCATATTTTCTACATTGAATGCGCCTACAGCATAATGACCCTTCTGGGCATCCGCAAGCATCTTGTTTGAAGTAACTAATGGCATTTTTTATCCTCCTAATATTGATAAATTCCAAGGAGCCAAACGGGCATTCCCATAAATCCGAAACGTTTCGGTTTTCTGTAATTTCAATATACAATAGATTATGTGATTTTGCAAGTGTTTTTTAAGAAAAATCAGAAATACCGCAAAATATATGGTTTTCGTATCTGTTCTGAACCAGTACGGGTTTTCTATATAAAAAATAAGAGCCGATGGAAATTTCCATCGGCCTGTCAGAAGGTGCATCTCCCTGCAACTGACTGCGCTGTTCAAAAAAACGGCGTATCTGTTCAGTACCTTCACAGATACGATTCGCAAACCCATGAAAATCGGCTGCGCCGATGGGGTTTGCTCACACCTGAATCACGTTCTTACGGCCTCATCAGCAAGTGATTCGGCCTGTTCTGAACAGTTACAAAACGGCAAACTATTGTGCTTCACTGGTCTCCTCTGTCTCAGAGGAACGAATATAACTCGTATTATCCTCCCCGGAAACCAGCGGATTCAGATAACCACACTGCACGACTTTCAGCTTGTCCGTGCTCGAACCGATCAGAATGATATCTCCCTCATCGGTATACCATACATCGCCAGCATTGGTTACTCCGGAACGGTCTGTACTTTCGCCGTACTCTTTTGTCAGCTTGTCTTTCAGTTTCTTGTAGATTTCCTGATATTGTGCCTCAGACTTGGCCACCGCGGTCCATGCCAGCCCCATCAACCGTCCCTTGTCATCAAACATATACTTTACAGTGCCGTCATAATCCAGATAAGACTTGGCATACGTATGTGTCTGACCGTAATACATGGACGGATATGTTTCTTTCTCCTCCCCGGTCTCCAGAGTGGCCAGATCACTCTCCACTGTCTCCCAGGTGGCATCCGAAAACGGCGCAATCTGAGCAGTTTTTTTGCCGCATCCGGTCAGCAGCATGCCGGCTGCCAGAACGATGCTTAAACCAATCGTACAAAACTTACGTATATTCATCTGCAAAACCTCTTTTCTGTTAACTGTCCAGTGCCGCCGTTTTACCTTTCTCGCAAAAATCTACTTTGCCAACAGATCAATCCTTTTTAACCCGGAACAAATTGCTTCTGCTTTACGAGATAACACTTCCCCCTGCTCCAAACAGCTATCTTTTTCATATTAGTTTACCATAACATTTCTACATCGTTGCGTCAAGAGTGACGGGAATGGCAAACATACGATTATCGGATCAACAAATTTGTATCCATTTACGGATATTTTGTACTTTTTCAGAAAGAAAAAAGTTGCCACTTCACATTTTCAGTCTGTAAAGTGGCAACTTTAATTATCCTAAACTACATTATAAACATGGTTAATATCACTTTTTCTTCTGATATTAGAACTTGAATACAGCCACACCGTAGGCCGGCAGCGGATAAGCGATGGAATATTTCTGTCCGTCACAGGCAATCTTTTCAGCAGTGTATGTGGTCTCCGGTTCGAAATCTCCGCCGTACTTCGGATCCTTGCTGTTCATGATCAGTGTGTATTTTTTCTTTTTCGGCACACCTACAC
>JAEDOO010000044.1 GCA_016301965.1 Lachnospiraceae bacterium
GGATGGCTCAGATGGTGTGGATGGCTCCGAAGTTTCCGACACCGCAGAAGATTCCGGCGCACCGGATGTCTGCTGCGCAGAGCTTTTTTCTCCCTTTACCTCCTCTTCGGGCACCGCACTGAGCCTTCTTCCTGTTTTGACCTGCTTTTGCAGATTCTCCAGCTCAATCTTTTGTTTCTGAATTTCCAGATCTTTTCTGGTAACCTCGATATCCGTCAGCGTCGTATCGTAGGAGATCAACGGATCCCCCTTCTTTACCTGCTGTCCTTCCGATACAAAAACCTCGGTAACAGTCTGCGTATCAGAGACATATACAGTCTGTACCTGATCAGCACTGACTGTTCCGCTCATCTCTGATCCGCCGCCCATATCTTCACTGGTATAAGTCATATTTGATAACTGATAGACGCCAACCGCACTGTTGCCGCCCTGCGCCGCCCGCACACCGAACACTGCGCCGACGACAACGCCAGCTGCCAGCACAACTGCCAGAATGCGGATGGCGATCTTTGCTTTCTTATTTTTCATGTATACTCCCACTCCTATCTGTCTGCCGTCAGCACACCGTCACGAATGTGATAGATCTTGTTCGCACAGGCAGCAATGGACGGCTCATGCGTGATCATAACTATGGTTATCCCCTGTCTGTTTAATTCAGAAAAGATCTCCATAACCTGTTCTCCGGATGCCGTATCCAATGCACCTGTAGGTTCATCTGCCAGAAGAAGCTTGGGCTTGCCTACCACAGCTCTGGCAATCGCCACTCTCTGGCACTGACCACCGGACAACTGATTGGGTTTAAAATGGATTCTTTCTTCCAGCCCTACCATTTTCAAAGCTTCTTCGGCTTTTTCACGACGCTCCTTGAGGCCCACGCCTGCATACAGAAGCGGCAATGCCACATTGTCTCTGGCATCCATCTCCGGAAGGAGATGAAACTGCTGGAAAACAAATCCAATAAAGCAGTTTCGCAATTTCGCCAGCTGATCCTCCGTCTGTGTGGAAACGTCCACATTATTAAGTTTCAATGTGCCTGAAGTCGGAACATCCAGGCAGCCCACCAGATTCATCAGCGTTGTCTTGCCGGAACCGGAGGGACCCATGATAGCGATGTACTCGCCCTCTTCCACCTTAAGATTGATCTCTTTCAATACCGGAACAGGAATCTTGCCGCGGTAGTAATCTTTGCATACATCTGTCATTTCAAGAATCATTTAGCATCCTCCCGCTGTTATTCTGCAGATTCACCGGTAATATCCTCAACGGTGCCTTCTCCATCTTCTGCGAAGCCGTCATCATACGTTTCTATGCTCTTATCCATGGTTTCTTCATCATAAGACTCCATGTCGCCGTCCATAGGCTCCCCATCGTAGGACTCCATACCATCGCCCATAGCATCTTCCTCGTAGTAACCTTCTTCGCCGCCCATGGTACCTTCATCATAAGAATCCATGTCACCATTCATCATTTCTGTACCTGATTCTCCATCATCGGAATACTGATCATAATGCTCAGCTGTCGCCCCTGCCTTGCACTCCTCGGATGGGAAAGCAATATAGTCTGTCAGCGCCAGGCCGGAAATAACCGGATACTGATCCATTTCCTGATCATATTCACCCAGCTCGATATTTCTCTTTTCCAGCTTGCCATTGGTACCTTCTGCCCAGACATAAGGAGATCCGGTATCCACATCCACAATATAATAAGAAGGAAGGGAGAACTGTGCCGCATCCTCTGACCCAGCACCATCCACATTTGTCTCAATATACACATGCTGACCGAGAATCAGACCATCCTGAGAATCCAGCGAAACATAAAATGGATATTTAGAGGATGTCGTCATAGTATCGGAGGAGTAGCTTCCATACATGTTAGAATTATTGGATGTCTCCGCCTTTTCCCAGTCAATTCTTTCCAGTGTACCGGTCCAGGTCTGTGTGCTGTCTGTACGGGAACGGATCAATAACTGCATGCCTTCCGACAAAGAGCGGGCACTCAGTTCATTAATGGTTCCCTTAATCTCAAAGGAATCTGACTTCGTCAGTACAATAAAGGCATCCGAAGCACTGCCGTCATCACTGCCGGAACCATCATCTATGGCAGCACTGCTGTCACCGTTTTGCCCATCGGAAGCAATACTTTTTACGGTGGCATCAATGGGACTGGTCACGCTGACATCTTCAAGAGATTTCTTTGTCTCCTCGATTTCTTTTTCTTTTAACTTGGAATTATATTCAGCTTCCTTAATATCTGCTTCGTTTGTCTGAATCTGAATACTGTATTCAAGCTTTGTGCTGCCCTTTGTGCCTTTTGCATCCTTTTGCAGCTGTTTGTTTTCTTTGGTTTTACTTTCAATGGTGCTCTGCAGCTGTTCCAGTTCCAGCTGCTGTTTTTCCAGCGTCAATTCCAGGGCATCTGTATCATATATAAAAAGGACCTGGCCTTCCTTGACCACATCACCCTCTTTAACTTTAACCTCTTTGACGGAAAGGCCGCTGTTCTTTTCAATTTTGATCTCATCCTCCGACACGACCATTCCGCTGAACTTATCCGATACGCCTACATTGCCCAGTCCGGTGATATTTCCCACCGAATCCACTGCCACTTTGGTGTCACTGCCGGCGCCACAGCCTGCCAGCATGGCTGCTGTCATGCAGACAGCCAGTGTAGAAACCCATCTTTTCATAATCTATCCTCCCACAATATAATGATTGCTGTGTTGGTAGCTACTATTACCTTTACACAACGTTCCATGTTTTTCAACTAAAAAAAAGCAAAGATTTCTTAAGACCTGCTGTTTCTCCTCTGACGATACGCTTCATACAGTAAAATAGAAGCTGCTACCGAAGCGTTTAAAGATTCCAGCTTTCCTTCCATGGGAATACGCACCTTCAAAGATGCCGCTTCTGCTGTCTGGTCAGTCAATCCATTGCCTTCATTACCGATCAAAAACGCAGTACCCTGCGTATACGCCTCCTGATCATAAGCATTCTCCCCCTTAAGATGGGCTGCGCAGGTAACAATTCCTCTCGTTTTCAGCAGCTTTAGCACCTCTTGTGTCTCTTCTTCCTGCAGGCAGATAAAGGGCATCCGGTAAATGGAACCCATGGTGGAACGAATCGTCTTGGGATTGTAAATATCCACACAGTTTGCGGTCATGATGATACCATCCGCACCGGCCCCCTCTGCCGTACGAAAAATCGTTCCCATGTTGCCGGGATCCTGCAGATTTTCAAGAAAAACAAGAAGAGGAGCTTCCTTCTTCAGCAAATCTTCAAGACAATAGGAAGGCTGTTTCATCACGCACAGCACACCCTGCGGAGTCATGGTACTGCTCATTTTATCAAATACACTATTTTCTACCACCTCCCAGGAAATCCCTTCCAATACGGAAGAATCTTCCATGGTTTCAAAAAATCTCTGGGAAAAATATGCTTTTTGTATCTGCTTTTTGTCCGCCTCATAAAACATCCGGGGGCCTTCCACCAGAAATACCTTATCCTCCCGGCGCAGTCTGGCCTTTTTTGCCAGCTGCTGTATATACTTAAGCTGTGAATTGCTGCTGCTCGTAATCATAGTTATCCTCTGCATTCTCCCAGTTTCGTCAGTTCTTTGTTATCTCCTACCACCACCAGGATCCATCCTGCCTCCATAGGTTCCTGGGGATCCAGGTTGATACGGGTTTTGCCGTTGTCGATCAGACCGATCACATTCACTCCATAATTTTTTCTCGGATTCACTTCTGCTAACGAATGACCTATCCAGGACGCAGGCGGTGTAATTTCTACAATGCTGAAGCTGTCCGATAAAGAGAAAAATTTGGTAAAATAACCGGAGCTGATACTTTTTGCCAACAGCGTGCCGCTTTCTCTTTCCGGAAATACGATCTGGTCTGCGCCCACCTTTTTCAGGATCGTGGCATGAATATCACTTACCGCCTTAGCCACAATATACCCGGCACCTGCTTCCTTCGCCATGATCGTGGCCAGAATACTGTCCTCCATATGACTGGACATGCCGATAACAGCCACATCCACATTACCGATACCCAGTGATTCACATACTCCCTTTTTGGTTACATCTGCCACTGCAGAATAAGTGACCACATCTGCTACCGCCTGCACTCTTTCTTCATTACTGTCTACCGCTGTTACTTCATTGCCGGACTCTGCCAGTCCCAGAGCCACGGCCGTTCCAAATCGGCCGAGGCCCATTACTGCATACTGTTTGCTCATCATATCCCCCTGTTATCCAATCATAATTTTTTCTTCCGGAAAACGAATCTGTTTCTGTGCCGCATTCATCCGCACGGTGATCGCCATGGCCAGTGTGACCGGGCCGATACGTCCGCAATACATCACCGCCATAATAATCAGTTTCCCCGCTGTATTCAGCAGCGGTGTAAGTCCCCTGGTCAATCCCACCGTGCCCACTGCAGAGATCACCTCATACAATATATCCATAGGGCTGGCAGCCACTACCGCGCTTAAAAGTACCGTTCCCGCAAACGCAACACTGAATCCCAGCCCCAGCACTACCAGAGCAGATCGTATATCCGAAGCCCTCAGTCTCCGGTTATACAGTTCTGTGGCAT
This sequence comes from Lachnospiraceae bacterium, assembly GCA_016301965.1. GTDB lineage: Bacteria > Bacillota > Clostridia > Lachnospirales > Lachnospiraceae > UBA11957. The sequence continues at coordinate 4,595 of JAEDOO010000044.1, forward strand.
CCCGTCCTCTGAGATAAGCAATTATCGTCAGAAAAATTACGGCTATCGTTGTCGTCTTCATACCTCCCGCTGTACCCATGGGTGATCCTCCGATGAACATCAGGAGAAGAGAAATAAATGCCGAAGCATTTGTGAAATTTTCCTGTGGTATGGTCTGGAAACCTGCCGTTCTGGTCGTCACCGACTGAAACAGTGCTGCCATGATCTTTTCCGGTATAGATAGCTCTCCCAGCGTATCCGGATTATTCCAGTCAAAACAGGCAATCAGCACCGTACCCGCCACAATCAAAATCAGCGTTGCCACCAGTGCTATCCGGGTATGCAGCGTCAGTTTCTGAAAAAAGCTTCTGGCACCTTTCTTTTTCTCCCATGTGCTTTTTACTGTACTGATCAGATCAAACCAGACAAAAAAGCCGATTCCGCCTACAACGATCAGAAGTATGGTATTGATGTTGATGATGGGATTAGTTACATAAGGTACCAGGCTGTCCTCCCCAAGTATATCCATACCGGCATTACAGAAACAGGAAACCGAATTAAATACAGCCCGAAATAGCCCGGAAGGAAATCCGTACTCCGGAATAAACACCACTGCGTAGGGAATGGTACCCAATGCTTCTACCAGGAGAGTACCGCCTACGATCTTTCGTATCACGCCGATCAGACCGTTCATGGTGTCCAGATTATAGTTTTCTGCGATCAAACGTCGGGTACGCATGGACAGACGACGTCTTAAAAGCAGCAAAGCAGCTGTGGCGCAGGCCATAATCCCCAGGCCGCCCAGCTGGATCAGCAAAAGGATCACACATTTTCCAAACACACTCCAGTGTAAGGCCGTTGGCACCGTCACCAGTCCCGTCACGCACACCGCCGATACCGCGGTAAACAGTGCATCTGTCCAGTGCGTCGTCTGCCCCGGAGCATGGGCGGCCGGAAGAAGCAGCAGCAGAAATCCGATAAGAATAATCAGGCCAAAGCTTCCAGCCACAATCTGTTCTACCCTAAAACGCTGTAATACTTTCTTTATTCCATTCTCTGTCATATAGATCTTATCCCCTTTGCCGGCTGATTTCCGGACCTTTTTCCACGACACGGATATTGTTTTCCCCATACATAGACTTGAGACGGGCAAGAAGCTCTCCGTCTGCCTGCACAGTACGGCTGGCCGGCAGCCTTTTTACCGCTTTTTCTTTTTTGAGATACAATACTACCGCATCACTGCCATCGGAAGAACGAAGCACTTCATACAGCTTCTGTACCTGATGATCATACGTTTCCCGGTCAGCGAACTGGATCCAGAGTTCCCGTTTACCCTCTTCAAAAGGTACGATTTTTTCACAGATCAGCTTGCTGGCTTTGTCATCCTCTGCCGCCACCCGGCCCCGGACAAATACCTTGGCATCCTTTTCCATGTAACGGCTGTAATTCTCATAATCTCTCGGAAATACGACCACTTCCACACTGCCCAGGAGATCTTCAATGGTCAAAAAAGCCATTACCTTATTATTTTTTGTGTATTTTATGGTTTTTTCTGTGATCAGACCGCCGATGACCTGGATGGAACCGTCCACAATAGAAGGCTGTCCCGTCTCCTCATCCGGCTGAAACTGCGCAGAAACTGCTGAGATCGTCTTTTTCCACAGTGTCTCATACTCCTGCAGCGGATGGCCACTGACATAGATTCCTAATACTTCCTTCTCATAGGCCAGGAGGGTCTCCTTATCATATTCCTCCACTGCCGGCAGCGGTATGTCCACCGTCTCCTTCGCTGCATCTCCCAGCCAGTCAAACAGACTCATCTGACCGCTCAGAGAATTTTTCTTTTCCTGCCCTACCTGATCCAGGATCTGAGCATAGCAAAGCATATACTGGTGACGGTTACCGCCAAAACCATCCAGCGCGCCGGATTTGATAAAATTCTCCACCGTACGCTTATTAATTTCCTTACCCGTAAGACGATCCGCCAGATCACGGATGGATGTAAAGGGGCCATTTGCTTCCCGTTCTGCCACAATGGCTTCCTGTACAGGCTTACCAATGCCCTTGATTGCTGTCAGACCATAACGGATAGCCTTTCCTTCTACCGAAAACTCTCCGAAGCTTCGGTTAATGTCCGGTGGTAGGATCTGAATCCCCATCTGACGACAGGTCAGGATATATTCAGAGATCTTCGCCGCATGATCCACCACGGAAGTCATCAGTGCTGCCATAAATTCCACCGGATAATAATATTTCAGCCAGGCTGTCTGGTAAGATACTACAGCGTAAGCCGCCGCATGAGATTTATTAAAGGCATATTTTGCAAAATCTGTCATATCATCGTAGATCTTATTGGCTACCTGTTCGGAAATACCGTTGCTGATACAGCCCGGAACACCCTCTTCTTCATTACCGTAAACAAAATTCTGTCTTTCTTTTGCCATGACGGCAGCTTTTTTCTTAGACATGGCGCGGCGCACCAGGTCACTTCGGCCCAGAGTATATCCACCCAGATCACGGACGATCTGCATGACCTGCTCCTGGTACACGATACATCCGTACGTAGGTTCCAGAATAGGCTCCAGCTGCGGACAGTCATAGGTGATCTGTTCGGGATGCTCTTTTCCTTTAATATACTGTGGAATAAAATCCATGGGGCCGGGACGGTACAGAGAAATACCTGCAATGATGTCCTCCAGGCTCTTCGGCTTTAACTCCTTCATAAAGGATTTCATACCTGCACTTTCCAGCTGAAACACACCCTCGCAGTTTCCTTTTCCGATCATATCCAGCACTTTCGGGTCATTGTAGTCTATCTTGTCCACATCAATAATTTTGTGGCAGTTTTTTTCCACGTTTTCTACAGCATTCTGAATGACCGTAAGAGTACGCAGGCCTAAGAAATCCATCTTTAGCAGGCCCAGTTCTTCCAATGTGGTCATGGTAAACTGGGTGGTGATGGAACCGTCGGAGGCTCTTGAAAGAGGCACATACTCCTCTACTGCTTTCTGGGAAATAACGACCCCTGCCGCATGCATGGAGGTATGCCGGGGCAATCCTTCCAGTCGACGGGCCATATCGATCAGATAACGGACCTGCTCATCCTCTGTATAGCTTTTTTTCAGCTCCGAATTCATCTCCAGTGCTTTATCTATGGTTATGTTCAGTTCATTGGGAATCATCTTGGCAATGGCATCACACTGGGCATAAGGCAGATCCAGTACCCGGCCCACATCGCGGATAACAGCGCGGGCCGCCATGGTACCGAAGGTTACGATCTGTACCACCCGGTCTTTACCGTATTTTCGCACTACATAGTCGATGACTTCCTGCCGTCTCTCAAAACAGAAATCCACGTCAATATCGGGCATGGACACTCGTTCCGGATTCAGGAAACGCTCAAACAGAAGGTTATAGCGAATAGGGTCCAGTTTCGTGATTCCCAGAGTGTACGAGACCAGACTTCCTGCCGCAGAACCACGCCCCGGTCCCACACTGATCCCCTGAGATCTGGCATAGTGGATAAAGTCCCAGACGATCAGAAAGTAGTCCACGTACCCCATTTGTTTGATCGTAGAAAGTTCATAATTTAACCGATCTGTCAGCTCCTGAGTCACCGGCTGATATCGTTCTTCAAGCCCCTCAAAACAAAGCTTATTCAGATATTCCCAGGAAGTATATCCTTCCGGCACATCGTATTTCGGAAGCTTCGTTACGCCGAATTCGATCTCCACATTGCACCGTTCGGCGATTTTCTGCGTATTTTCCAGTGCCTGCAGGGCATAGGGAAAAAGCTGTGCCATCTCTTCCGGAGATTTCACATAATACTGGCCGCCTTCATACCGCATTCGATCTTCATCGTTTACTTTTTTTCCGGTCTGGATGCACAAAAGGATGTCGTGAGGTTTGGCATCGTCCGCAAAGGTATAATGTACATCGTTGGTACATACCAGTTCTATGCCTGTTTCCTGGCTCATACGAAGCAGAGACTGATTGACCATCTGCTGCTCCGAAATGCCATGATCCTGTAATTCCAGAAAGAAGTTGCCCTTTCCAAAGATCTTCTCATAGGACAGAGCTGCCTTTTTTGCTGTTTCGTACTGTCCACGGGAAATACCTCTGGCCACCTCTCCGGCCAGACAGGCGCTCAGGGCAATGATTCCTTCATGGTATTTTTCCAGAACGGATTTATCCACACGAGGCTTGTAATAATAGCCTTCCACAAATCCTTTAGATACGATCTTCATCAGATTGCTGTATCCTGTATTATTTTCCGCCAGAAGAACGAGGTGATAGTACCGGTCTTCACCGCCGGCTGTTTCCTTATCGTACATGGAACTAGGCGCCACATAGACTTCGCAGCCCAGGATCGGACGAATCCCGGCAGCTTTCGCCGCACGATAAAAATCGATCACGCCGTACATAACGCCGTGATCGGTGATGGCTGCACTGTCCATGCCCAGCTCTTTTACCCGGTTTACATATTCTGTTATCTTGTTGGAGCCGTCCAAAAGACTATATTCCGTATGCACATGAAGATGGGCAAAACGCATCCTTTTTTCCTCCTTACAGACGATAGATCCTTCCCTCTTTGATGGTAATCTTCTCTTCTTTTAACAAGCGGCCCACAGCACGCTTGAAAGCGGCCTTGCTGATACCAAATTCGCGCTTGATGACTTCCGGTGATACATGGTCATCAAAAGGAAGCACACCGGCAAACTCGTCCAGTACCTGCATAATGTTATCGGAATCCACATCCATCTGCAGATAGGCTTTCTGGTGCGGCGATACGGTCAGTTTACCGTCCTCACGTACTTTCACCACGCGAACAGTCACTTCATCTCCAGGCTTGTATTTCCCCTGCGCTTCTTTTTTGGGAATCAGAGCACTGTAGAGATGATCAATAGCCAGGAATACACCAAAATTATCGCTGATCTCATAGACACGGCCACGAACGGTATCTCCTTCTTTGTAGGGAGAATCCGTATGCAGGCTGTGATACAGCTTCATGGTGGCACACAGGCGCTCGGATTTGTCTACGTACAGAGTTACCAGGCATTCGTCACCCTCCCGCACACGGACAGTCTGTTCTTTAAAAGGAAGAAACAGATCCTTTTCCAGCCCCCAGTCAAGGAAGGCACCGATCTTGCTGACACTGACTACGCGAAGCAGCGCGATCTGTCCCATCTCCAGCAGGCTTTTCTGGCAGGTGGCTATCCGGCGGTCCTGAGAATCTTTATAAATAAATACATTTACGGTATCATGGAGACCGGTTCCTTCCGGCACCTGTTTATTTGGTAAAAGCACGCGTTCCCCGGCAGCGGATGCCTGCTCATTTTCGGCCAGGTATACACCGAAATCTACTTTTTTTACTACAGTCAGATTTTGTCTTTTTCCTAATTCTATCAAGTCTTTCGTCCTCTTCTTTCTATTTGCTTCCTGCAAATGGGTATATATTGCCACGGTACTGTTATTCTAACTGTTTCGTGTTGTTCAGGCAATAGAGAATTTGTGAAAAAACCCCAGAATAGCCTGTGTTTCCAAGCCAAACTGGGATTTATCTCGTACTATTATCTTATACCAACACCACCGCAGACAGAATCATAAACCCAATGATGGACAACATCGTGTATACTGAAATGGCAGATGAATAGAACTCTTTCTTTTCCTCTCCATCAATGTATAGCGGCAGCACAAAGGGCGGCGGCAAAATCATCAAAATTGCCGCAGAAATCAAAGTCAGCGGTTCCCAGAATACACCACCCAGCGTTCTGAACAGAGCAAAGACGATAGCCGCCATAGCCACCTGTTCCACCAGACGCAGACCGATGACCTTGGAGACCTTTTTCCAGGCAATGCCTTTAAACTTCATCCGGTAGCCGATGACCACCAGGATCACTGCGCTGGTAGGTGCTGAAACAAACTCACAGACACCGCCCACCAGAGCACCGGCACTGCTGTTTTCCAGCCAGCCGCCGATTCCCGTCACGCTGAACACCACGCCCAACAGGATACCGATCAGTACCGGTGTGGACAGGATCCCTTTGATGGCCTCGCCGGCCGTCTGGCGAGTTCCGCCCACGCTTTTTACCATGGCCACATATACGGTAAAGATTGCCAGTACATGACCTATGTCCATCAGGGCAAACTGAGTGATCTTATCACTTCCCAGGAGAATACCAAACAGCGCATATCCCAGCATACCGGCCTCATATCCGGTCAGGGTAAAGGGGAAATAGGCATCCGGTTCCTTTGCGATACGACAAAGAAACCGTCCCACAAAAATACCTCCGGCGGTGACGGCAAAAAAGGTGATGGGAAAGATAACCGTATCCGCGCTGATGTCGGCCCGGTAAAAGGTATAAAACAGTGAGATCGGCAGTGTAAAATTCATAACCAGCGCCTGGAGGCCGTCAATTCCTTCCGGACTGATCAGCTTTTTCTCCCTGCAGAGCATACCGATCAGAAGCATCACGATCACAGGCAGAATAACTTTCAGTAAATCCATAACTCTCTTCCTTTCTTTAGCCTGCATATGATCTGCAGGCTCATCTTTTCTTATTTTATCATAGGATTACAGGTTAGGGTAGATTTTCGTGACACAAAAATAGGCTGCAAGAAACTCAATTCCTGCAGCTCATCCGTTAATCCCTTACTTCACACAAAAGCAGCGGTTGTATCTGCTCTATCTGCTTACAGACTGGCAAAATCCAGAAACAGAAGCCGCATTTTTTCTTCACTGTCCACAAATTCATTGCCATGGTCTGTCCCTTTAAAGAGCAGCTTTCCTTTTTCATACGCTACCAGCGTATTCATGGGCAAAAGCTCCCAACGGCCCTGGGTAAGCGGTCTGGTGGAAAAGAGGATTGCTTTTCCCTGACGGGAACTATGAAGGCTATTCTGATAATTAGTATGGGCATACATCATCTCCCCGTCATACAAAAGCAGATTCACCTTGTTCTCCGGAGTGATCTCACAGACTATCTCATCAACAAGGTGAAATCTCTCCGCCCGGGTCAATGGGCGCCCCTCCTTTTCCTGGGCTTCATTCACACGGCTGATCAGATAGCAGAGGATACGTTCGCTGTCCGTCTGGCCCTGCTGCAGTTTTACAAAAGGGTCCAGCGCGCTGCAGGCAAAAATCGTACCATTGTGCTCCAGAGTCCAAGTCCGGTCACTGTTATCACGCATGACAAAGGGATGCGTATTCTCGTAATCCATGTTACCTTTGGTGGCCAGTCGGATATGGGCAAGCATATTATCTGCGGCGATCTCTACTCTCAGTCTCTGTTTAAGATATTTGCTTTTAAAAGACGCCTCCGGCTGTTTTTCCAAGGATACCGCATTGCCGTAGAAAAAGGCCATTCCCCATCCATGCGGGTGATCAATACCGTGAGAAAAAAACTCTTTCAGCATGCCATTCAGTTGTATTTTCTCTGTGGAATTCACTCCGAATAATTCACACATGTTATCTGTCCTGTCTTTCCCTGGCCAGGGCCAGTGCTTTCTTTACATATCCCTGTCCAAATTGTTCTCTGATTTTCCATGCATAGCGGTTGTCTGCATCCGTGAATTTGTCGTACTCAAACTGAAGAATATCCTGAACCGGCAGCTTTAGTTCCTGATAAAAGGTTTTCATTTGATCTATGACTGCCATCGCCGCATTTGCCACAGATTCTATTTTCCCTTCCGGAGACTGTATTTTTACCGTTTTCAGATCGTAGCGCGCCGCATTTGTGACATACTCCCACCACTTACCCATTCGGCTTGAAGTGGGGGCTTCTTACTC